>JAGPGE010000244.1 GCA_018056145.1 Armatimonadota bacterium | reverse complement strand
CGCTGTAGAACCAGTTGACTTCGCGCATGCGGCAGTCGCATTCGGCGGGCAGCCACTTGCTGCCGCCCTCCACATGCTCCTTGTCCTGGGTTCGGATGCTGAAGGGCACTTCGCTCACCGTATTCCAGATCGGCATGGGTGCGAGGCCCGCTTCGTTGCCCACCCAGCGGAAGTCCGGGTCGGCCATGCTGAATATGAGCACATTTGGCTGCAGGCGGCGGATCTCCTTGACGATGCGCGGCCAGTCATACTCGTGACCTTCGGATCCGCAGCCGTCGAACCAGAGCACGTCCACCTGCCCGTACCCGTCTAGGATCTCGCTGATCTGCCCGATGAACTTGTCGTCATACTCCTCGGGGGTATGGAAGGTGGGCGATGCCTCGGCCGGCGAGTAGTACAGGCCCACTGCCATGCCGTGCTTGTGGCAGGCATCGGTGAACTCGCGGACGACATCGCCATGACCGTCGTGCCAAGGACTGGATGCTACGCTGAAATCGGTGTACTTCGAGGGCCAGTTGGCGAAGCCGTCATGATGTTTCGCGGTCAGTACCATGTACTTCGCGCCGGCCTGCTTCGCCGTGGTGACCCATTGCTCGCAGTCCAAGGCCTGAGGTTGGAAGCCCTCCGGAGGCATGGGCTTGCCGTCCCAATCGCGGTGGCCTTCATAGAACGTGCGGATTCCGAAATGCAGGAATACCCCGAACTCCCAGTCCTGGTACTCCAACTGGCGCGGGGTCGGGATAGCGGTGGGCATGGCAGCGTTCCTTTCAGCGTGGGAATGCGACGGGGGCCAGGCAGGACTCCGAACGCCTTGCCAGAGCCTGTCATGGCGGGGGAGTTCGCGCCCGGCTGGACGCATACCTCCCTTGGATGCTGAAGCACATACCCTTAGCAGATACTTCATATTTGCTTAATGCATGCTTAACGACCCCGCCGCTAACATTTAGACGTGGGCCTGCGACGGCGCGGGGGAATGGCTTCGGTGCTCCCCCGCAGAGAGCGAAGGCATCGCGAGGACCCACCCGGAGGAGACGCGATATACCGTGACGAAAAGAAAGCCGATGGTGGATGCCGCCCCCGGCTCGAGGAACAGGATGTCCGACACGATCCTCATCATCGAGGACGACACAAGCATCGCGGATTCAGTTGCCTACAGCCTCCGTCAGGAGGGTTTCCAGGTGCTGGTGGAGTATGATGGCCCCTCCGGTCTTGCGCAGGCCGTGGAGACCAAGCCCAACCTCGTGCTGCTCGACCTCATGCTGCCCGGGATGGGTGGTCTCGACGTCTTCCGGGCCATCCGCAAGCACTCCTCGGCCCCCGTGGTGATGCTCACCGCCAGAGATTCTGAGAGCGACCGGGTTGCGGGCATCGAGTTGGGCGCTGACGACTACATAACAAAGCCATTCTACATGCGCGAGCTGGTTGCGCGGGTGAAGATGATTCTGCGCAGGGCCCGGAAAGCCGACGCGGATGAGGACGATGTGCTGCAGGTGCGGGATCTCATCGTGGACACCGCGCGCCGCACCGTTACGGTGGCCGGGCGCGAGGTGGACCTGACGCCGCGGGAGTTCAACCTGCTGGAATGCCTCGCGCGCAACCACGGACGGGCGCTCACCCGTGACGTCATCCTGGAACAGGCCTGGGAAGAGAGCGAGTATATCGACCCGCGGACGGTCGACGTCCATATTCGCTGGCTGCGGCAGAAGATCGAGGACGATCCGGGGGCGCCCAAGCGAATCCTGACCGTGCGCGCAATCGGCTACAAATTGGCGGACTGAACCATGCGTCTCACGCTGAAGTGGAAAGTGGCCGCTGCCTATTCCGCACTGGTTGTTCTCATGTGCGCGGGGCTCAACTTGGTTGTTCGCCAGGCCGTCTCCGACGCCATGACTACACGCCTGCGCGAGGACCTGTCCGGCAAGACGAAGCTCGTCCGGGCAGCCTTTGACCGTGCGGATCCAACGGAGGACCTCGGGGAGCTCGTGGCCGACCTGTCCGAACGGTGCAATGCGCGGGTCACCTTGATCGCACCGGATGGACGTGTGCTCGCCGATTCCGCCGCTGATCCTGACACGATGGTGCTGCACGATACCCGAATCGAGATCGTGGAGGCCCGGCAGACAGGGCTTGCCTGGTCCATAAGGCCAAGCGCCACAGTGGGCATAGAGATGCTTTACGTGGCCGAATCGGCGGGTCCGGACAAGCCCGTGGTGCGGCTCGCGATGCCCCTGTCCGGGGTTCGTCACGCTTCTGCCGGCATCACCGGCACGATCCTCACTATTGCGCTCATAACCGCTCTGCTGGCGGTTCTCGCCGCTGTCTGGCTGGCCGGCGGCATCACCCGCTCCCTTGCTGAAGTCGCCAATGCCGCGCGGCAGATCGGCTCCGGTGACATGTCCGCGCGCGCCCGTGTGGATGCTCGGGATGAGACAGCCGACGTGGCTATCGCCCTCAACACCATGGCGGGCAATCTTGAGCAGACCCGCCGGAGGCTCCAGGAGCGGTCGGCTTATCTTAGCTCGGTCCTCGATAACATGGCTGACGGGGTCATCGTCGTCGGGACGGACGAGACGGTCCAGCTCTTCAACCCGGCCGCCGCAAGCCTACTCTCCGTGGCGCCCGGTGAGGCTCTGGGCCGCCATATTAACGAAGTTGTTAAGCATTATGAACTGCGCGACATGGTGCGCCGATCCCTCCGTCTGCGTACGCTGGTAGAGGGTGAAGTGCGCATCGCCGCGGGCGAACACCGCCATGTGGCGGCCGCGACGAGCCCAGTCGAAGGCGAAGACGGACAGGTCGTCGGCGCAGTGGCTTCGCTGCGCGACATCACGGAGATCAAGCACCTTCAGCTTGTGCGCCAGGACTTTGTGGCGAACGCCGGACACGAACTGCGGACTCCTGTCGCCGCCATCCGGTCTTTGGCCGAGACTCTGCAGTCCGGAGCGATTTCCGATCGCGAGGCGGCGCCACGCTTTGTGGAACAGATCGTTGAGAACACGGTGCGCCTGGAGCATCTCATCACAGACATGATGGCGCTGGCTCGCATGGAGTCCGCGCCGGCCGCCCTGGCGCCCAATTCCATCAATGTCCGCAGGCTCATGGAGACTACCCTCGAACGCCTTGAGCCCCAGTCCGACGAGAAGGGCCTGCACGTGAGCATAGACGTGCCGGAGGACCTTACCGTCTGGGGTCAGGAAGATTCCCTCGCAGCGGCGCTCGTGAATCTCCTGGACAACGCCATCAAGTACACCCCGGCCGAGGGCCGGATTACTCTTGAGGCCCGGCGCGTTAACGGAACCGTTGAGCTCGTGGTCGCCGATACCGGCCCCGGGATCCCCTATGGCGACCGCGAGCGCATTTTCGAACGCTTCTACCGTGTAGACCGCGCCCGGTCGCGTGCCCTGGGAGGCACCGGCCTTGGCCTGAGCATCGTCAAGCACGCGGTCGAAGCGAACCGCGGCAAGGTTTGGGTCGAATGCCCCGACGAGGGGGGCTCGCGGTTTATCATCCAGGTCCCCGCCGCTGCTCCATCCGAGTCCGAGGTGCGCTCCGAGTCGTCTTAACAACCACTTAATGATTGCTTAATCATTGGTTCACCTTCGCAAATTACCCTTGACCGTGTAAGCGAGCCCTGCACGCGAGTAGCGTTGCCCCTCCCTCCCTTCGGGCAGGCGTGCCCCTCGGCGGCAGGGCTCCCCAATCACACTCACAGGTGCGAAGGAGAACACGGATGTCCGCTCACAAGCTGTCCGCGCTGTTGGCCGTCCTCGTCGTCTGCGTCTCGCTGGTCATCGCCGGTTGTCCCAAGCCGCAGTCCGCCGAGCAGCCCGGCATGGACCCCGCCCAGATGGGTGGCGCCAATATGCCTGAGGAAGCCGCTCCCGTCGCAGGTGGCGCCGCAACCACCATTCAGGCCAAGGGTTCCGACACGCTGCTGCAGGTCGCGCAAGCCCTGGCCGAGGCGTACAAGGCCGTCAAGCCCGGCATCGAAGTTTCCGTTACCGGCGGCGGTTCCGGCACAGGCTTCCAGGCGCTCCAGGAAGGCACCACCGACATCGCCAATGCATCCCGCGCCATCAAGGATGAAGAGGTCGAGGCCTGCAAGGCCAAGGGGATCGAACCGGTTGAGAACCTCATCGGCTACGACGGCATCGCGGTCATCGTTAACAAGTCCAACCCCATCGAGAAGATCACCATTGAGCAGCTCTCTGACATTTTCACCGGCGCTGTCACCGACTGGAAGGCTCTCGGCGGCAAGGGCGAGATTGTCACCCTGTCCCGCGATACCACCTCCGGGACCTATGAGTACTTCAAGGAGGCTGTGGTCCAGAAGGGTGAGAAGGACAGCAAACTCGACTTTGCGACCAGCATCGTGATGCTCCCGTCCAACAGCGCAATCCACGATGAGGTTGCCAAGACCGAGAACGCCATCGGCTACATCGGCCTGGGCTACCTGAGCGACGCCGTGAAGGCCATCCCGGTTGTGGGCAAGGATGGCAGCCCCGTCTCTCCGTCCGTGAAAACCGTCAAGGACGGCTCCTACCCCATCTCGCGCCCGCTCTTCATGTACACCAAGAAGGACGCCTCTCCCGAGGTCGCGGCTTACATTGAGTGGATCATGGGCGACGAGGGCCAGAAGATCGTCGGCGACGAGGGCTTCGTCCCCGTCAAGTAGTTCCCGCAGCACATGCCCAAACTGAATGCGGCACTGGCCGCGCAACGCCGGCCAGTGCCGCATTGCCAAACTGGAAGACAGGACAACCACGGATGAAGCGCAATTTGCGGAAGAAATGGGAAGCCGTGATCGAAGCCGCGATCAAGTTCGCCGGCGTGGCTTCCATCATCTTCGTCATCCTGATCCTTGTCTTTCTCCTCAAGGACGCCCTGCCGATCCTGCGCACTGCTACCCTGGGCGACTTGATCTGCGGCCAGGAGTGGCGGCCCACATCGACCCCTGCGAAGTTCGGGTTCTTGCCCTTGATCCTGGGCAGCTTCCTCGTTACCGTCGTGGCGCTGGTCATCGCCATCCCGCTGGGCGTGGCTTGTGCGGCCTTCCTGTCCGAAGTAGCCCCTTCCTCCGTGCGCGAGGTCGTGAAGCCAATCGTCGAGATCCTCGCGGCGATCCCGTCCGTGGTGTTCGGTTTCGTGGGTCTCATGCTTCTGGGCTCCTGGGTGAAAGACGGGGCGAACGCGGTGGCGGACGCCGTTCCGGGGCCGGAATGGCTGCAGAGCGCGCTCAGCATGCCCACCGGGATGGCCGCGATCACCGGCGCGATCATGCTCGCAATCATGACGCTTCCCACCATCGTCTCCATCTCCGAGGACGCACTGAACGCAGTGCCCCGGTCCTACCGTATGGGCTCGTGGGCTCTCGGGGCAACGCGCTGGCAGACGATAGTGACTGTGACTGTCCCCGCCGCCCGGTCAGGGATCATCGCCGCGATCATGCTGGGCATCGGGCGCGTCGTCGGTGAGACGATGACGGTGCTTATGGTTACCGGCAATTCGCCGGTGATGCCCAAGCTCACGAACGGCCTGTTCCGCCCGGTCCGCACCATGACCGCCACCATCGCCGCCGAGATGGGTGAGACGGCCCATCAGACCGAGCATTACCACGCCCTGTTCATGCTGGGCGTCCTGCTGTTCCTGATTACCTTTGCCGTGAACACCGCCGCGGACTACGTGACCAATTCCAACAAGCACGTGGAGACTCGCTGAAGTGACCCAAGCGCGCCCCTTCGCGACCCCTCGAGGAAGTGCCCAGCGAGTGAACCAGTCGCTGGCCTTCGGTTGCCTGGGCCTGCTGGCGCTGTCAATCGTGGCGCCCGCGATCCTCATCGTGTGGTTCGTGCTGGCGAAGGGCGGCTCCATGCTGAGCGTGGAGTTCCTGACCGCCATGCCGAAGGACGGCATGACGGCTGGCGGCATTTTCCCCGCCATCGCAGGCTCCATCGGCCTCGTCCTGGCGACCATGGTCTTCGCCGTGCCCGTGGGCGTCCTTGGTGCGGTGTACCTCAGTGAGTACGCGAGACAGGGGCTGCTCGTGCGCGCGATCCGCATCGCAATCATGAACCTCGCGGGGGTCCCGTCCATCGTCTATGGTCTGTTTGGCATGGGTGTGTTCGTGATGGTGGTCATGCCCGCAATCATCAATGCGCTGAACCTCGACCCCCACGAGTATTCCCGCAGTTGCCTTCTCGCCGGTGCGGCGACCCTAGCACTGCTGGTGCTTCCGATGATCATCACGACCAGCGAGGAAGCCCTCCGCCAGGTGCCCCAGCACCAGCGCCACGCGAGCCTGGCGCTGGGGGCCACCAAGTGGCAGACCATCTGGCGCATCGTGCTGCCCAATGCGATGCCGGGTATCTTGACTGGCCTTGTTCTCGCCATCGGGCGCGCGGCGGGTGAGACCGCGCCGATCCTGCTCACGGGCGCGGTCTTCTACATGTCCCGCATGCCCGGCGCCCATGATGCGCTGTTCAAGCCCTTCATGGCCCTGCCGTACCACCTGTTCGCTATCGCCACGCAGCTTCCCACCGCCCCGGATGAACTGAAATGGGGCGTCGCCCTGGTGCTGCTTTCTATCGTCTTGGGGTTCAACATCATCGCCGTTGCCATGCGCACATACCTGCGCAGGAAAAGGGTCTGAAATGGCGGCGCAGACGCCGGAGATACGGGCATCGCAGGACGTCACTCGGTCGCGTTCGATTGAGGCTTCGACAGGGCCGGCAATCAAGCTGTCCGCGCAGGACTTGAGCGTCTTCTACGGTAAGTTTCAGGCGCTCAAGGGCGTGTGCATGGATATCCCGGAGCGCCAGATCACCGCGCTCATCGGGCCATCCGGCTGCGGGAAATCCACCTTCCTGCGCTGCCTGAACCGCATGAATGATGTTCTGGACGGGGTGCGCGTCGAGGGGCAACTGCTGATGGACGGCGTGAATATCTACGACCGCCGCGTGGACGCCGTGGAACTGCGCAAACGCGTGGGAATGGTGTTCCAGCAGCCCAACCCCTTCCCCATGTCCATCTTCGACAACATTGCATACGGCCCGCGCCTGCACGGGGAGCGGAACAGGTCGCGGCTCGCGGAGATTGTCGAGAACACCCTGCGGGGAGCCGCCCTGTGGGACGAAGTGAAGGACAAGCTGCACCAGTCCGCATTCTCCCTGTCCGGCGGCCAGCAGCAGCGCCTCTGCATCGCGCGCGTGATGGCTGTGCAACCCGAAGTGATCCTGATGGATGAGCCTTGCTCAGCCTTGGACCCCAACGCCACCTTCCGCATCGAAGAACTGATGACGCAACTGAAACAGGACTATACTGTCATTGTCGTGACACACAACATGTACCAGGCGGCGCGCGTCTCACAGAAGACCGGCTTCTTCCTCCTGGGAGACCTCATTGAGTTCGATGAGACGGCACGGATTTTCGAGGCACCCTCGGACAAACGCACGGAAGACTACGTTCAGGGAAGGTTCGGGTAATGATCAGCAACGGCAATGGTCTGCCGATCCGGTCGGAATATCGGGAGAAGCTGGCGCGACTGCGCGAGATGGTGCTGGAGATGGCGACCTTCGTGGACGGCATGCTCTCCCGGGGCATGGAGGCCCTCCAGCAGAACAACTCCGATCTCGCCGAAGAAGTCCGCCTGAGCGATGATGTTTCCGATGCCCTGAACTACGGCATCGAGGAACTCGCGATCAACCTGCTCGCCCTGCAGCAGCCCATGGCCCGGGACTTGCGCGAGATCACCGCCGCTATCCGCATCGCCACGGACCTGGAGCGCATCGGCGACTACTCGAAAGACATCGCCAAGGTCGCGCGCAGGCTGCGCGGGGAGCCGCTTTACTGGCCTCTCGAGGACATCCCCGAGATGGCGCGTTTGGTGGCCACCATGCTCCGCAAGGCCATCAGCGCCTTCGTGGACCGGGACGCGGAAGCGGCACGCGGCCTCGCGGATGACGACGAAGCCGTGGACGTCATCTTCAAACGGGTAACCGAACAGCTCATGGATCACATG
>JAGPGE010000243.1 GCA_018056145.1 Armatimonadota bacterium | reverse complement strand
CTCGGGGGTGGAGAAACGCGTGCTGTAGTAGCACGGAGTGATCCGCGCCCGGGCAGGGCGGGCGTTCTTGAGCGCAGGAAGCACCCTCACCCGCGCAGTGCGGGGCAGGCCCACCACTGTGCCCTGCATGAACTCGGGGTAAACGCGCGCCGGGTAGTCGCCCTCGACCTGGCTGGAATCGGCTTCGAAGAGCAGCCCCACCAGCGGCCCGCTCGTGGGGGATCCGAGTTTCTCGCACTTGACGTCCAGTTCGAGCACATACTTCGCGCCGGGCTCGAGTTCGACCACACCCTCCTTGTCCACCCAGATCGCCTGCTGACGGTCGGCATTCTCCTTCGTGGACACGATCCTCACGCATTTGGAGCCGTCCTGACCTTCGGGCACCAGCATCCAGTGGTTGCCCCACTCCGGCTCGTCGAATGTGCCCATCTTCAGGAGATTCTGGCCACTACCCTCCTGGCGCAGGACGATGTTATCCACCCAGAAAGTGCCGACGATGCCCCTGTCCTGCCACTTGATGACGAGGGGGTGGGCGCTGGTTGCTCCCGGCGGCGGCGTAAGCGTGACGGACAGGTGACGCCAGTCGTGGGTGCCGCCGGAAGTCAGGGCCGGCTGGTAGGCGAGGGTGTGGCCAGACGCGTCGCCCCAGCGCATGGACAGTTCCATCCCCTCTCCGGGCAGGTGCTCGTAGCTCACGGTATAGCGGGCCATCTCGCGGCCCTGAATGGCCAGCCCTCCGGCGCGCTCCAATTTGGGTGCTCCCGCTCCCCCGAGGGCATCAGCGACGATACCTCGCAGACCGGCTGGGACTTCGAGCACCATACGGTACCCCTCGGAGGGTAGGTCAGGCGCAATCTCCACCGGCATTCGCACCAGTTGCCTGCTTCCGCGGGGCATGTAGAAAGTGTCGGTCTTCGGGAAGAACGCCGGACCACGGTCGCCGACCCAGATCCCCGCGACGAGATAGCAATCTTTCGCGCCGGGCTTGCTCCACAGTCCGCCTGGGGCAACCGCCGCCGGGCCCCAGCCCTGTGTTGGGAGTGCGGTGCGCCAGTCTTCCGCGGGCGCCTCATCGCGCGTCAGCCAACGCAGGCGCAGAGCGGTCCCCTCCACGGAGATGGACGGCATGACGCCGGGGTTCTCGCCGTCCGCGCGGGCCTGAATCGCGAGGAGATTCAGCCCGAGGTCCAGGAGAAGCTCGACCGGTCCGGCCTCGGTGTCAACGGGCTTGCCGTTGACGGTCAGATCGGAGTGCGAGTCCGTGCCCCGCAGGTTCAGCGTAACCACGCCCGCGGCGAGACGGTTCGGGATCGGCGCAGACGCCAGCACCGGTCGGCCACCATCTTCGAGGGAGTAAGCCAGCGTATAGGCGCCCTTCGCCGCGGCCTGCGCCGGGAGCTTCAGGATCAGCGTCTTCTCGCCGGGCCCCTCCGTTCGGGCCTCTGCGGCGGCAGTTCCGGCCGTCGCCTGTGCCCGGAAGGACGGGGCGGCGCCCTCGGGTGCGGTCACGGTTACCCGCAGACGGACCTCGCCCGCTCCCGCCTCGATGTCCACGGGACCCAGCGCGGGACCGGCTTCCGCGAACCGCAGGGTCCCGAAGGCCTCGGGCTGATGGAACGCGCCGCGCAGCCCGGACCAAGTGCTGTACTCCTTCGCGGCAGGTCGGTGTCGGGTGAAGTTGGCGCGCCAGTCGCCTTCCGCGGTTGCTCCCATTGGCTCAAGTGGGATGGCCGCCTCCACAACGTAACTGCGCTCGCCCCGGTGGGCGGCCACCAGCCAGCCGGAGTCCCAGGCGCTGTTGGTGGCTTGGGCATCGTAGGAGCCGTCGCCTGAATTGGCACCGAAATGGAAGTACGAGTCGCTCGGCGGGTCCAGGAAGATCTCCACGCAGTCGTCGGCGAACACGTTAGCGTCCGGGCCGGATTTCGTCGCCGGGACCAGGTGCAGCATGTTCAGGGCAGGTGCGAGGTTGGCTTCGAAGGCCTCCACCGCGATGTAGATGCACCGGTCATCCCAGGCGAGCCTGACCCGGGTGTCCTCGCCAGGCGCGTCATCGGTGCTGTTGGAGAGGAAGCGTGAGGTCACGCTGGCACTGGCCCAGCACGAGTCGCCAAGCTCGGCGTCGATCACCGGCACCGTGCCAGTACGGTAGGCGGTGTAGAGGGCATCGGCGGAACTCACGCAGACCACGAGTGCGGCGATGAGAAGAGCAGCAATGCGCATGCAATCGACCTCGCTTTGCGCCGGATAGGAGCGGCACCGGCGTTCACGGCAGCTTGTAGATGTGCCTTGAGAATGGCCCGAAACTGTCCGTCAGCACCCCGTGACTGACCCGCACACTCCGGTCCTCGAAGAGCACCCGTGCCGGGCCGTCGGCCACGCCGGGCAGGCCGATGGCGCAATCGCCCAGGTCGTCGCCGATCCCGTTCACTGCGATCAGATAGCGGCCATCCCGGGCGTTTTTCACAAGTGTCCGCAGGCCCGACGTGGTGACGCGGGCTTGCTCGCCTGCGTCAGGTGAAGTCAGAACGAGACGCAGCGACTTGATCTCGTCGGCGATCTCGCAGACCTTGTCCCACACCCGGCGGTCGCGCACAGCATCCTCATACTCCCAAAAGAACAGGCCGTCCGCGCCTTCGACGATGGCCAGCCAGGCCGCGGCGACATGCTCCTCGGGCGTTCCCTGGCTGGTTGCCTGGATGACCGTCCAGATCGGCCTGTCATCCCGCACCGCGCGGCGCATGACCGCAGTGGCATCGGCGATGCGGTGCAGGTCCGCGGGATGCTTCTCGCCGATGGGGTATACGTCGGTCATGAGGATATCCATGGTGTCCGCGTACCGGTACAGGTTGCTCTCCGCCCACGACATGACAACGGCGCAGGTGGGGTGGTTGGGATCGGTTTCAGCGAGCAGCCGCTTTGCCAGACGCATTTCGTCAGGCGGGACGGCCCAGCGCTGGTGATCCGGTTCGTCGCAGAGGTACCAGGCAAGAACCGCGGGGTGGTTCATGATCGGCCGGGCAACTGCGGTGACCTGCTGGGGCAGATGTCCACGCATGACGCCGGTGAGATCGGGCAGGGCGTAGATGCCGTTGCGCGCGCAGTCGTCGAGCATGCCGGCGCCGGGGGCGTCCCAGCCGGGGATCACGTTGAAAGCGGTCCCCTTCAGGTTCTCGGGCGTGGCGCGGTACATACCCAGCGCGAAGAAGGGTTCGCCGCTCAAATAGGTGTGTCCGTCTCTCAGCTCGAACTTGCTGGGAGGCCCTAGGGCTGCCGGCAGTGGATCTCCGGGTCCAGCCGCCCCCTTTGAGCCGACCAGCGTCACCTCATCGAAGTAGACCGTGCCGGTCCCCGTGCTCATGAGGTAAACGCGCCAGTCCCCGTCGAGACCCGATTCCGCGGTCAGATCGAATGTCTGCCACTCCCTGCCCACGCCGGCGTCCCGCATCATCTGGCCACCCGGGTAGACCACGCCGAAGCGGATGGTGGAAGGCTCAGTCGCTCGGGCCACAAAGCGCAGTGCATAGACATCGGCATCCAGCTTCATTGGGTCGGTGAAGATGCCGCCGCGACCCTTCCTGTTGCAGATGACAGCAGCCGAAGCCTGCCCGGTATGGGCATTTTCTCCCGATCCGGCGCCGAACTCGTAAAGCCCGTCTTCCCACTCGCCCCAGCTTCCCCAAGCGTGCAGGCCAAGCTCGAACCCGGGGTTTTTCACGCGGTTTCCCGGGACGGCTTCAGCGGCAATCGCGGGGGCGTTCTCTCCGCCGGGCACGAGACGCACTTCATCGAAGAAGACTGTGCCCGGAGCAAGGCTCTGCAGGTGCACCTGGCCCTGCGCGCCCTTGTCCAGGGGAAGCTCAAGTTGCACCCGTTGCCAGGTTCTCCCGGCCTGCGCCTCCTGCAGATCGCTCCCGGCGTCCGAGGTCACCCAGCCGTACCGGATCCTCCCGCCCAGGGTCGCCTTCACCCGGAAGGACAGCCGCCACGTCGCAGTCGCGGGGATGGTGATTGGACCAGTGAACAGTCCGCCTCGGCCGACGCGGGTACAGATGACCGCCGCGGATGCCGCGCCGGAGTGGGCATCTTCTCCCGCGCCCGACCCGAACTCATAGCGCCCACCATCCCACTCGCCCCAGGTGCGCCACCCAGTGAGGCCGGTCTCGAAGTCCCCGTTGATGATCAGGGAGCCTGCGGCGTCGGGAATCGGTGTCTGCTCCGTGTCTGGAGGGTCGTAGACTTCGGGGGGCTCATCGCGGCAGAAGCGGATCTCGTCGAAGTACAGTTCCAGCGGGCGCTCCCGCGGGGGATCGACGCGAATGTGGGCGGAGCGGATCCGAGAGAGGTTGATGCTTTCCGCGAGCCCAGGAACACTGAACTCGAGGACGGTGTTACCAGTGCGAAGGTAGTGATACCAGGAGCTTGCGGTGGCGCCGGTCTCGTCGTCGGCCCGGAGTGTCACGGTGAGCGGCGGGCCCGGGTTGTGGCAACTGACCTTCAGCACTTCCCAGCCCGACCAGTCCTTTGGGAATCCGCCCGACAGGAGGCCGCGTCCCTGGGGCCAGCGCACGAAAAGCGACTGCCTGCCGTCCGTGGCGTGCAGGGCGCTGAGTTGCACTTCCCCCGCCACCTCCCAGCGTGACGGAGCGTCGGCGCCTTCGAAGGACTCCAGCAGGAGGGTGTCGGCGGCTACGCCAGTGGATGTGAGGGCAAGGGCGGCGAGGGTCAAGGACATAGCTGTGAGGAACGCCCGGCTGCACCGCATCATCCAGTCCTCCTGTTTCACTACGGCCTCATACTGGTATAATGGCATATTGGCGGTGGCATACTGTCCACAGGAGTGCTGCCCGCCCCGTCTTCGGGGGGCGGCATCCGCCACCGGTCGAGGTAATGAATGTCCGAACGGCTGACGCTCCTTGTTGGTAATCTCTCAGGGCCACCCGGTTCGTCGGGTTCTCAGAAGGCTCTCCTACCACATCGCGAACTGCCCGGATGGGCGGTGCAGCATATCACCGGCTGCATCGGCGACTCCTGCCTGCTGCTGATCGCCGACGCTCTGACGGCGGATGTGACCTGGTCCGAGCCTCCCTGGGGCGCGGACCACTGCTTCCACGACTCCCCGGCCCTGCTGGAGGGGCTGTCGCGGGCCGGCCGGGTGACGCTGTTCGACGGCCACGGGATGTGCAAGGAAGCACACCCCCGTCTCGAAGCATTCATCGACCGCGCGCTGGGCGAGCACAGGGAGTGGCTTGCGGCGACCAGTTCGACCGCGAAGGACTGGGAGTCCCAGAGCGATCTGATTGCGGGCGTCTGGGAGGCCACCCATGAGGGCCTCACCAGTTGGCGCGATATGCTCCGCGGCGCCGGAATGTCCCTCCTGAAGCATAACTACCGAAATCAGACTCAGGCCGTAACCGCCCTCCTCACCCTGATCGACTGGCAACCCTCGGAACCGGTGGACACCGACCTGCTGCGCGAGGCCTTCAATTCGGAGCTCGCGTATATGGGCTGCATGATCATCGCCGCAAGTTGCAGGGCGGGCGGCGTCCACGACTGGAGCGACCTGCTCGCCCTGTACCGTCGCCTCCTGCCCGAGTCCGGCGCGGATGTACTCTCTTTCCGCGTGCCGGGCATCTCCGCCGCCGATTCGCAGGCCGCCATCGAGATACTCACCAGTCCCGCCGCGGAGGAACCCAGGCAACTCCTGGCCGCTGCACTCGGTGGCCAGGGTCCGGCGGCTGCGGATATTGAGCGCGCGCTTCTGGCGGCGGTTCCGCGCGAACTGCGCACCCCATACGTCTACCGCGAAGTCAGCGTCCACAGGTTCGACCCCGACCGGCTGGATGCGGCGGAACTGCCGGATCCCGGCCCTCTCTTCATCAGTCGGTGGCGCGCCGCGAACGAATGAGCGTGGGCGGCGATAGGTAAGATCGCCTGTCCCACTGACGGCGGATGGCTCGCCGGTCCGGATGCTGGGCGCGCAGTCCTACTCGCCGGAGTCCTCGGAGAACCCGATTTCCCACATTCGCTCAAGCAGCCGGTGCGAGTAGCGCCGGAAAGCCATGAGCGTGTAGGTGCGGGCGATTCCCTCTATGCCCGCGAGGCGCTCGGGCACGAGTTCCGCCATGTCCTCATAGTCCTGCACCTTCACGATGGCGACGATGTCATACTCGCCCGCCACCAGGTACGCCTCAGCAACGCTTTCGGTATCGACGAGGGCCTGGGCCACTTGCGGGGCCATCCCCACCTGCGTGTTGATGAGCACGATAGCGGTAACCATCTGCCTGCAATCACTCCCCTGAATCGCGGATCAAGCCCCGCTCCGACACCCCATGTGTACTGTTCGTGCGCAAACCTCAATGACCTGCCAGCGCAAATGCCACGGTCGCGATGATCGCCGCCTCGTTCAGGCGCATCTGCAGGTCCGGCGGTGTCTTCGGGCTGTTGTTCTGGATCTCGCTGGTGATGATCGGCGCTTTCTGGTACAGCTCCCCCCAGCGGTCCACGAAGTACTGCCGCTGCTCGCCCGTGTAGTTGAGCGGCGCTGCGGGACGGATCGGCCTGCCCCCGTCCACGGCCTGCCAGGCATCCAGAACTGCTTCGGCCCAGCGTGCCTCGACCTCCTGGATCGCCTCCGGCTGCTGGTCGAACAGGCAGGGCAGGATGACCATGCAGTTCTCCTCCCGGTGCTCGAACTCGGTCTGGTGCAGGTCCAGGAGGAAGTCCCAGTCATGTCGCTCCATGAGCCGGAAAATCCACTGGAACAGGCTGCTGCGGTGATGCCGGTTTGGCTCCACGTACTCGTGCTCACTGATCTGCTCGTACACGATGCCGTAGCGGGTGGGCAGCTTTTCCTCCTGCGTGTCATCCCACAGGTCTACGCGCTTCCACATTCTCCCCGTGTCCGGGTCCACCCCGCGCATCCAGGCCCAGAACTCCTCGTTCGTGTACCGGCTGCCGTCCCAGTACTCCACGGGAGCGCGCGCGGTGCCGTCCGGGTTGGCGTCAGGCATGAAGGTGATGAGGCAGTTGCGCAGGACTTCGGCGTTGTCGAACACCGAAGGCCGGCCGTCGAAGGTCTCCCCGGCCAGGAGCATGTTGATCACGTTCATCTGCCCGGCAATGGGCGCGGGCTCGTGGGCGTGGGGCTTGTAGACCATGATCTTCTTCTTCTCGGCATCGTCCACCGACCTGTCCGTGACCGTGAGCGCCCAGACCGGGCGACCCGCGAACTGAACCCTGCTCTCGGCCGTGAAGTACCCGGGATAGGTCTCGCTCCAGGCCGCAACCTGGGCATCTACGGCGTCGGGATGGGATATCCAGCCTTGCATGAGAGTAACTCCGGTGGCTATAGTGTGAGTGGGGAGGGATTCGTGGCGGGCGAAGCGAATCCTCCTTTGCAGTGCTTTGCCGACCATGTGCGCACAGGCCGCCACTTCGGAGCATCCGACCCAGGGTGATATCCAATGACGTTGCTCGAAAAGCTGCGCTGCCGACAGGGACTTGCTGTGATCGCGAGTGTCGCGCTGTGCCTTCTGCTGGCCTGCGCGGGGCTCTGCCAGGACGCCGACAAACCCGCGGGCGACACGGAGATCACTGTGGCGGAGGGCGATGTCTGGCGGGTCTACGACTCAGGGATGACTGAAGTCAGCCGCGTGACGGTCAAGAGCATGAACCCAGCCGGTGAGATCGAGTACGAGGTCGCGGCTCCGGCAGACGCTGAACCTGAGAGAAAGAAGGGGTCCGCGGAGGACGTTGCCGATGCGGTCAAGCGCGAGATCAAGAAGGGCGAGAAGGCGACGAAGGGGTACTTCCTGGACCACTTCGGCTCCCAGTTCGCGGTCACCCAGACGGTGCTTGCAGAGGATGTGACCGCGCCAGCTGGTGCCGCGGACGAGGGCGCCGGTGGTGCTGAGGGAGCAGGCCCCGGTGGACCTGGCGGTCCCGGTGCGGGTCCCGGTGCGGGTCCCGGTGGACCTGGCGGTCCCGGTGCGGGTCCCGGTGCGGGTCCCGGTGGACCTGGCGGTCCCGGCGGTCCCGGTGCGGGTCCCGGTGGAC
>JAGPGE010000242.1 GCA_018056145.1 Armatimonadota bacterium | reverse complement strand
GGGTAACCTGCAGCCCACCGAGGGCAAAGCTCGACTGGGCGCCAGCGTGGAGATCGGCTATCACCGCCAGGACGAATTCGGCCTGACCCCTGACTTCACGGTCTTCCAGGAGTTCCGCCAGATCCTGCCGACCGCCGATCAGGGCGAGATCCGCAGCCTGCTGGCGCGCTTCCTGTTCGTCGAGGACGATGTGTTCAAGCGCGTGGGAGACCTGTCTGGCGGCGAGCAGAGCCGGCTGTCGCTGGCGAAGTTGATCCTCACGCAGCCCACGGTGCTGGTTCTCGACGAGCCCACGAATCATCTGGACATCGACTCGCGCAATGCCCTGGAGCACGCACTCAGGGATTACCGCGGCACGGTCATCGTGGTCTCCCACGACCGCTATTTCCTGGACAATGTGGTCAATCGCGTGGTGGTGATGGGAGGCGGCACGGCGGTGGTGCACCAGGGCAACTACGCATCGTACGTGGCGAAGCGTGAGGCAATCCAGCAAGAGAGGGAAGCCGAACGGCGCGAGCGCGAGGAGCAGGAACGCCGCGACCGGCAGCGCCAGGAGCGTCTCGCGCGGCAGAATCGCAAGGACAAGCGGCCACAATCAGCAGGGGAGCAGTTGCCCACGGCGGAGGAACTGGAGGAGCGGGCGGCGTACCTGGAGAAGCAGCTTGAGAAGGTGCATCGCATTCTTGGCGACCCGGCCACATACGACCAGCCGGCGCGTGCCCAGGCACTGAGCGCCGAGCATGAGAAGCTCAGTTCCGAACTGCGTACAGTCTACGAGCTCTGGGAGCGGGTGGTGGCGGAGGACAGCTAGAGGCGCCCGAGATCTCTCGTTCTGATGCGCCACACGCCGCGACCGAAGCGCATGTCTGGATCCCGGCAGTGAATGAGGAGATGCCCATGTTCGGCGGCTTCTATGAAGGCAGGAACGTTCTGGTCACCGGCCTGAGTGGTGCGAAGGGAACGTGGGTTGGATGGTACCTGTTGGAGGCCGGGGCTGCAAAGATCATCGGTGTGGACAACGCGCGCAGCCCAGAGGGCTCGTGCTTCTCGCGCTGTGGCCTGGGTCAGGACCCTCGCGTCGTCCTGCATACCGAAGACGTGCGCATGGCGGACCACCTGACGGAAATCGCCGAGAAGGAGCAGGCTGACGCCGCCCTGCACCTGGCCGCGATGGCTATTGTCGGCGAGTGCAGCCGCAGCCCGTTGGAGACGTACTCGGTCAATGCTATCGGCACTGCATCCTTCATGGAGAGCGTCTGGCGCACGGGAATCGAGCGCGCTGTGGTCGTCACAACCGACAAAGTGTACCGGGACAAGGGCGGCGAGCCCTGGGTGGAGGATGATGCGCTGGTTGCGAGTGGCCCCTATGCGGTATCCAAGGCCTGCGCCGATCTCATCGCTCGCGACTATTACCAGATGTACCTGAAGCCCGCGGGGAAGCGCTTTGCCATTGCCCGTGCCGGGAACGTGCTGGTGCCGGGCGACCGGCACAAGGGCCGCATTTTCGTGGACATCGCCGATGCCCTCGCGGCCGGCGAGCCGCCGGTCATCATGAACCCCGCTTTCACCCGCCCCTACACTTTCGTGGGCGATACCGTCAGTGGGTACCTGTGGCTTCTCGCCCAGTCTGACCGGGCCGGCGTGGATGGCGAGGCCTTCAACTTCGGCCCGATCGAAGAGCGCGGGGTGCCCAACGCAGACCTCGCGACGAAGATGTGCGACCTTTGGGGTTCCGGCATCACCTGGGAACGCGGCACGCCCCGGGACGAGCCTTTCGCGCACCAGAGTCTGGACTGCACCAAGGCCAGGGAACGCCTGCACTGGCACGCCGCGTACACGCTTGACCAGGGGCTTGCGGAACTGGTCACCTTCGAGAAAGCCCTGGCCGCTGGCGCCACCCCGCCCGAGTTGCGCGCGCTTGCCCAGCGGATCGTCGGGGACCACGTAATCAGCGCCGGCGAGCAAGGGATCGCTTGGGCGGTCTGACCTGTTGGCACCGCCCGCGTTGGCGCCGGCAGCTCAATGCCTCACTTCCGGAGGTCCGCCCATGCCTACCCTCCTCATCACTCTCCTGTGCTGCGCCGCCTGTTCCGCTGCCCCCATCCAGGTGGGTGATGACGCCCTCAGCGTGCACCTGGCGGAGGACGGAGCGATCAGTTCCGTCCGCTCGTGGGGACAGGAGGTACTCGCCCCTGACGCTCTGGGGACGCTCACCGTCCATGATGTCTCCGGCAAGCAGGGCTCCACTGTTCTGCGCGGATCGGTGGCGGTGGGGGAGACCGGCATCGCGGCCAGCTACCCCTGCGACCAACTCGGGCTGGACGTGGATGCCGTCTACAGCGCCGGGCCGCTGAGCACGGTGGGCATCACTCTCACCGTCCGCGACCGGACGGGGCAGGATCGGGGGCTCGCGCTTGAGTTCGGCCTGCCCGTGGGTGCGCAGGGTTGGAAATGGTGGGACGATCCGGATACCTGGCGGGCCACCGAGGCAGGGCAACAGTATGCAAACCTCACCCGACTGCGTGGCCTGCCCGGGTTGCCCGAGTTCGATGACAAAACGAATCTTGCGAGCTTCGGGCACTACTCCTGGTACCCCGTCGCCGCGATCACGGGCAGGACCGGCCTGGGACTGGCGAAACCGCCGCGGGATGCCTGCCTGTTTCGCTTCGGCTTCGACGGTCGCCGCGGCGTACTGTATTCGGCCTGGGATTTCGCCCTGAGCCCCGATACCCGGGAGCCCGGCACTGCGCGGTTCTCCCTGGTCCTGCTTCCCCTGCGCTCCGAGAACGGATTCCGTGGCGCGCTTGCGTCGCTCTACGCGCTCTGGCCCGAAGACTTCCGGGCACGGGTGCCCTCTTTCGGCGCCTGGATGCCCTTCGACCGACTCAGCGAGATCCCCGACGTGGATGAGTTCGGCTTCGCCTACCAGGAGGGGGCGCCCGAGCCCAGGTTCGACGATGAGCTGGGTGTCTCCAGCTTCATCTACTTCCATTGCGCGGGGGAGTTCGCCAGCATCCCCGGTTATACGCGCGACCAGCCGCTTCCGCCGTACGAACAGCAACTGGCGGCACTCAACAGGGTGGCCAAGGGGCACAGTGGGATCGACGATGTGTGGGGGATCACCGGGATCCAGAACCCGGACGGTACCGTGAACATCCTGCCCGAGCGCGTCTACGGGCATATTTTCAGCCAGCCCTGCGTGGACCCGGACCTGCCCTACGGGAATGCCATGGTGCAGCGGCTGGTGGACCGGGTGATGGAGGAGCCAGCGCCGGTCGGGGTGGACGGGTGCTACTACGACGGGATCGCGGTGGGGCTGGACTACTCGCGCGAGCACTTCCGGGTTGCGGACAACCCGCTCTTGTGGGATGCATCGCTGCAGCGGCCGGTGGCCTACAACTTCTTCGCATCGCTGGAGTGGGCGCGGGCCATTGCCGACATGCTCCACCCCGCGGGGAAGCTAACGATGCTCAACGACTCGTCCATGACTTCCTTCAGCTATGCGTTCCCGTACCTGGATGTACTGGGCGCTGAAGGCGGCTGGATCAACTCCGACGAGAGCTTCCTGCGCGCCCGGGCGTACTCATACCAGAAGCCCTTCTGCACCCTCCTGAAGACCGACTACAGCAAGCATCCGCAGGCCAGGGTCGAGTCCTACATGCGCAGTTGCATGGCCTTCGGGGTGCTTCCCGGGTTCTTCGACATCAGCCCCAGCGGCGCGAACCCCGGCTCCAGTTACTGGGATCACCCGGAGTGGTACAACCGCGACCGCCCCCTGTTCAGGCGCTACATGCCGCTGTGCGCGGAGCTGTGCCGGGCGGGTTGGGAGCCGGTGCGCATGGCCTCGAGCCTCACCACGGGGGCCGAGATTGAGCGATTCGGCGCCGGAGCAAGCGGGTCGGCCGATGGCCTCGTCTACTTCACGATCCGCCGGGACCTCACGGAGGGGCCGCCCGCGGTGGGCATCGATCTGTCGGCGGATCTGGCCTGCCTCAAGGCGCCCGACGTCCGCGGGCTTGATCTCCTCACCGGACAGGTGCTTCCCATCCGCGAGGGTCGGCTCGAGGTCGAGGTGCCTCGGGCCGAGGTGGGTGTGATCGCAGTGGGGACGCCGGCGCAGCTTTCCGCGCGCTGCCTGGACGCGATGGCCCGGATGATCGGCGCGCGACAGCAGTACCAGGCCGCGACTGAATCCGCCAGTAAGCTGCTCACAGGCTGGACGCCGTACATGACCGGCGCGGAACTGGACTACACCGTTGCCCGCACCGGACATGCGTCTCTGCGGGCCACCCTTGCGGACCCGGCAAAGATGGCCGGGGCAATCCAGGTGCTGAACCTCAACCAGAGCGAGCCGGAGGACCTAATCATCAGGGGCGCATCACGGGCCCAGGACGTCTCCGGCATCAAGGACAGCGGCTACAGCGTGTACGTGGATTGCTACTACCACAATGGCGAGAAACTCTACGGAAGCACGATCCAGTTCTCGCCCGGCACACATGATTGGGAAGCGGGAGAGATCCGCATTCACCCGCAAGCCACCATCAGCACGGTCAGTGTCTACTGCATGTTCCGTGGGCATACCGGGACGGTCTGGTTCGACGACCTGTTCCTGGCGCGGGCGTCTGACCCGGAGAGGAACCTGCTGAAGAGCCCGGGCTTCGAGCCCGCGGTGGCCCGCGCTACCACAGACGCAGTGAGGGACGCTTTCGCCCAGTTGGATGCCCGGCGGGAACAAGCGCTCAAGCTCGTGGCGAGTCTCGACGCCGACGGCCTGACGGAACTGGCGGCCGCGACACAGAGCGATCTGGCCGGGTTCGATGCACTGGAAGCCCGGGATGCCGGCGCTCGCGCGCGAAGAGACCTGGCGGACGCTGCGGACCTCGCCAGGCTGGCGCTGATCGCGTTCACGGGCAACACCACAGCCGTTCTCTGGCCCCAGCGACTCACGGAGCCCTCCCCGCTCGTGGCCACGGCACCCGCTCCGGCTGCCCCGAACTGGTGGGTGGTGGACAAGACCACGGGCGTCCCCGCGGGCACTCGCCTATCAGTCGACAGCAATTTCAGCGGGTATCAGCCTGACGTCCTTGCCGATGGCCGCATCAACCCTGACACTCCGGACTGGACCCGGGTTGCCTGGGCATCGGCCGATGATCCGCGCCCACACTGGATCCGCATGGACTTCCCAGCGCCGCGGAGGGTCGGCAAGGTAACGGTGCACTGGGCCCTTGACGGTGGCGTGCGCTACCGGTCGAGGGACGTGCGGGTGGAGGTGCGCGACGGGGAGAGCTGGAAGGCGGTTGATCTTCACGAAGAAGGCATCGACGCGAACAACGAGCGGACCGTGTTCTCCTTCGAGCCGGTAACGGCGGAGTCCCTGCGCATCTACCAGCCCGCGAGTGGAGGACCCGCGGTCCGTCCCGACATCCTGTGGGTGACCGAAGTGCAGGTGGAGTAGGGGCCGGGGGCTACCTGCCCTTGCCGCCCTTGCCGGCAATGACCTTGTTCTTCGCGCGCCGCCGGACCCCGGACACGTAGCCTGATGCCACGGCGCCCAGCAGGAGCACGGCGAGGACGATCAAGAACACGCCGTGGTCTGCCCTGCCGTTCACGAGCAGTATGATACCGTACACCAGCAGAAACAGGCCCAGCGGCAGTGCCAGGGCCGTAAACGCGCAGTTGAGAAAGTTGTCCACGGATCCACCTTCCGGTCGAGCAGGGCAGGGAATGTGCCGGCACGGGAGGGCCCTGTGCTGATGACGGGGCCAGTCGCGGGGGCATTATACCGGGCGCGCAAAGGACGCGACAAGAGCCAGCCCGGCCTAACGCACGGGTCTGACCGCGAAAAGTGGGTGGGGGCATACCATCCTGGCACGATCCCCTCATCGACCACGCGCCGCAATGCTTCAGGCCGTAGCCGTAGCCTCATGGCCGGCTTCGGGGGGCAGGACCGGAAGGCGCGGAAATGCTCGGGCCGGCGATCAGGTGACGGGTGATTACCCACAGAATCTAGTCCGACCCTTAGCGTACTGGTAACTTGACAATGCGCGCTGAAAGGTGTAGCGTCTGCGGGTTCCCTCATACCGCAAACACGAAAGAAGCATGATCGCGCCATGGGCGTCATCGAGTTTCTCAACCGCCTTTTCCCACCCCGCGAGACCGACACGAACCGCGAAGTCGGGCGTAATGAGCCGTGCTGGTGCGGAAGCGGGCGCAAGTACAAGTCCTGTCATCTCCAGGCCGACCAGAAGAAGCAGCAGTCCCGCTGACCTGACGGTCACCGACCTATCCCCCGCCTGCCGGCAAGAGTGAATGCGCGCCACGGTCCTGCGACCGGGGCGCGTTGCTGTGCGTGGACACCGGGGGGCCGCTGCCTTGACGCCCGGGCTGGTTTCGTGTCTAATCCTCCTACGCAGATTCCGCCTGAGCCATGCGTGAGCCTATGCCTCGTCCGTCAATGGTTGCCGTAATCGGTCTGGACGGCGCCGACTGGAGGATCCTCCAGCCGATGCTTGATGCCGGGCGCCTGCCGGTGCTCGCGGGCCTCATGAACCGTGGCGGGTGGGCCCGGCTGAAGAGCGTAGAGCCCCCTGTTTCGTCCGCCGCCTGGACCAGCATGTGCACGGGCGTCAACCCGGGCACCCACGGCATCCTGGGTTTCGCGCACATGGACGGCTATGGTTCGCAGATCATCCGCTCCGTTGATGTGCGAGCCCCTCAACTATGGGATCTCCTTCGGGCCGCGGGCCTGCGCAGCCTGGTCACCAACCTGCCCAATCTCTACCCGCCTGTGGATGTGAACGGCGTGATGGTCACCGGCATGCTCACTCCGGATGTGGCTTCGCGCTGGGTTCACCCCGGAGACCTCCAGGACGAGCTCCTGCATGCGGGCCTGGGCTTCGCTCCCCGGCCGACGGTCCGGGAACTCCACCGTCTCGGCGCGGAGGATGCTCGGCGCGCACTGGCGGATTCGGCGGAGCTCCAGGGGCGGACGGTCCTCCACCTCCTGCGTGAGGGGCCCTTCGGCCTGTTGTTCACGGTGCTGGATACCGGCGATCTGGCGCACCATGCGTATCTTGGCAGGGCGCACACAGAAGCCATCGAGACGGGGCAGGCGCTGCTGGATACGGATTCCGGCGCGATCATCGCCAGGCACCTGGGTGATCTGGATGAACTGCTTGGTGAGATTCTTCGCGCCCTGCCTGCAGACGCAGCGATCCTCGTGGTCTCCGATCACGGGTTCGAGCCCAAGCCGAAGGCTGTCTACCTGAACCAGTGGCTGGCGGCCAATGGTTACCTGTGCCGTTCGCGGTTCGGCGGCAGCAGCAAGGATGCGATGAACTGGCGCAAACGCACGGTCGCGGAACTGCTGGGCAAGCTCAAACTCGGGCCGTTGGCTCGGCTGCTGCCCTCGGGACTGCGTGAACGGCAGATTGCGGTTCCGCGTCTCGGCCGTATGCTGCGCGCGCCCTCGCCCAACTGGCGCCGCACCCGGGCGTTCCTGGACCCAACCGCGCTGGGCGCAGGCATCCGGATCAACCTTGCTGGGCGCGAGCCCCAGGGCATGGTATGGCCGGGGCCGGAGTATGAGTCCCTGCGCGACGAGTTGATCTCCCGGCTGCTGGCCTGGCGCGAGCCGGGTACGGACCTGCCCGTCATCACCCATGCCTGGAAGCGCGAGGACATCCACCCCGGACCTCAAAACGCGCTGGAGCCCGACATCATCGTGCGCTACCGCCCTGACCTCAAGGCCGCGCACACGTACGAGCCTGCAATCATCGCTCCTGCCGAACCTGACCAGGCTGCATGGCACAGCGCGGAAGGCATCATCATCGCAGCCGGTCCGGGCATCGGCCCTTCGGGCGATCTTGGCGCTGCCGACATCCTCGACGTTGCACCGACGGTCCTCACGCTCCTGGGCATCGCCCCGCCCGAGCACATCGAGGGCCGGGCGCTGGCCTGTCTGACCGCGGATGTGCGCGAGCAGGTGCAGGCTGTTACGCTGGACGTGGGTCTGACCGAAGGGTCAGGACTCATCGGGGAAGACGAGGCCGAGGTAACCGCCCGGCTTGAGGATCTGGGCTATCTCTAGAGACCAAACACCGAGGAGGGACCAGAAGTGGCGAAGATGCTCATCACGTTCTACTCCCGTTCCGGCCACACC
>JAGPGE010000241.1 GCA_018056145.1 Armatimonadota bacterium | reverse complement strand
GGGCGGTCACGAGTTCAGCGGCGCCAAGGCGTTCGACTGGTTCGACCGCTGGCTCAAGGGGAAGTAGGGGCAAGGCAGCCGCGGGATCGCCAGGGCGAGGGAGAACTCCCTCGCCCTGGTCGTCTGTTCGGTTACGGGTGCCACTGCTTGTGCGCAAGCAGTGCTTGCCTAGGAGAGCACACCAGGCGGGGCCTGGTGTGGCGCCAATGTCATCACTTCTCCCGGATGAAGAAGATACGGTCGATGGAGATCGACTCGATCTGATCCGGGTTGTTCTTCGGCGCGAACCACACATACATGCTGGTTTTCAGTTGGTGTACGCCCAGGTCGATGAGCACGTAGTCGTCGCCCGCACAATCGGCGGCCGGAATGGTCTGGCCGGCGAGGCCCGACCTGGTCTCGTTGTCGTAGATGCCCGCTTCAAACCCCGGCGCAGCATCGTCCTTTGCGGCGCACTTCACCAATGCATAGCAGTGACTCTTCCCGAGGGACTCCACGTCCCTGGTGATGGGGTATTGGGTAGCCCACTGGGTGTGATTGGTGGTCATGCGCGCCGCCCAACCGTCGGATGCCTTCGGGTCCTCGACGAGCGAGACCCACGTCCCGGCATTGTGGAGGGTGAAGTCGTTATCCTGTACGTCCACCCAGTCCTCGACGGGGAGGTCTTTGCACATCTCGGGCGGCGGGCCGGCTGCGCGGAACCGGCGCTCCAGCATGGGCGCGTAGTTGCTGAAAGGCTGGCCCTCGCGGAAGCTGTTCACATCGAATCGCTCGGCGGTCTCAATGAAGTCCCGGACCATCGCCTGCGGGTCGTCGGGCCCGAGGAACTCGGTCTTCTCCCCAGCGGCCTGGCGGCGGAAGGCGTTGTACCCCAGGATCCACGAGTGATCCAGCGGCAATCGGGCGCGGCGGACGCGGTCGCTGAGGACCTGGTCGCCCTCGACTGCCCGGGCCGCTTCGGCGAACAGCTTCGTGGCTGCGTTCATGTCGGCCAATGGCAGCCAGTCAATCGTGCCGCTCATGTAGCACCGCAATGCCTTACCGCTGTTCTCGATGGCGTCGTGGTAGAGCTCAATGTACTGAAGCAGGGGCTCGGCGGCTGGTCCGTAGTAGCCCTGCATGAACTCGCGGATTAGCGCCTTGTCATCAAGCGACGGGTCCCACATGAGTTTCGCGAGAAGCCACGCGCGCAGTTCCGGGAAGTCGCTGCATGAACAGCTTGCGTCACCCTGTTCGAACAGGCCGATGGTCTTGTTGTTTACGAAGAACCGGATGTTCGGCGCAAGCACCCGCAGGTTCGGGTGCGGCATGATGTAACTGGCGAAGTTGGTGACGTAGTCCCAGACGTAGAGCTGCGGGGCGATGGCGCTCCACGCCGCCACGTCCCGAGCGAAGGTCTCATTGGTCTCGCCGGTCTCCAAGGGCTTGGAGAAGTCGCACTCGATGGAGCACAGGCGGATGATCACATTGCGCCGCGGCTTCACCTTCTCCGGCGCCTGCCGGGTGTACTGGTACGCGAGGGTCTCCACCAGCACGTCCGGGAACTCCTTCTCGATCTCCTCGGCAACCGCGTTCACGAAATGCACCAGCGCTCCGGACGGCGCGCCTTCGGCCTCTTCCAGCGCCCGACACTTGTCGCACTGGCAGCGCCCGTGCCAATCGTTCTGGGACACGGAGATGATGCCCGCATCAGGCTGCTGGCGGATCCGTTCGAGCGCGACGCGGATGAATTCGGCGCGCATCTCGCTGTTGGTGAGACAGAGCTGGGCGCCCTCGTGGACGCGCCGGCCCCCGATCTCGCTGTACCAGTCGGGATGCGCCGCGAAGTATTTCTCGGGCGGCAGGATCTGGTAGAACGTGTGACACCAGCCGATGATCGAGTAATGCCCGCCATGGGAAGCCGGGATGCCCTCAAAATGCCCGTTGAGCTTGAGCTTCGCAGCGAACAGCGGGTTGCGCAGCACGCCGCGGTAGAAGGCCTCGCGGTACTGGAGTTTCGGCACGTAGACCGTATTGAGTTCGCCGATCTCGAGGGTCGGGCGCTGCGGGATGAACTCAGCATCCGCCGCCCACCAGCGACAGCCGACGGAATCCTCGAGGAACGTGTAGACCGCGTACAGCGTGCCGCGCGGGCTGCCTCCTGCGAGGAACAAGTCGTCGCCCACAGTGCGGATCACGATGCCGTCGCGTTGCAGGGACGCGAGGTCGACATCCGGGCAGGCCTTTCTGAAGCGCTCACCGGGACCGACCGCGATTACCCGGGCATCGGTCGCGATGCCATCCTCCTGCGCGATTTCCAGCGCAGCGCCGGTCACTGCCTTCAGCGTTTTTTGAAGCTCCTCGGCCGCGGTAATCGTCGGAGCGTCAGCGTCGGCCGGGATTGCGATGGCGTACTGGCTCGCGCCGTCGCGCGCGAGCGTGATTGCGGACGCGCAGCCCGCACAGGCAAGCAGGGCGATTGCGATGAGCACGAGAGACACCTGGTGCATGTCTGCCTCCTGATTACACAGCATCGAGCTTTTGCCAGTATTCGTACTCGTACTGCCAATGGTCTTTGCGCATGGAGACGATCTGCCGCATGAACTGCGCGGTCTGCTCATGTTCCTCGACCTGGTCCGCGGGAGGCTCGCCCGATCTTGCGGCGGCAACCAGCTTGCGGCCCAGATCCCGCGCCTTCTCCACCGCAACCGGTGCCTGAGACGGGTCCATAAGCTTGAAGGCTTCGGCCCCTGTGCTCCCCACGGTCCAGGCGCCGGCCATGCGCAGGAAGCGGAGCATGTACTCCTCGACCTCGGTGCATCCGCCGCCGCCGGAAGTCACCACGGCAGCGCCGAACTTCCCGTCGAACTGCTGAATGTGGATCGGCCCGCAGCAGCGGTCGAAGAGGGCCTTCATCTGCGCGCTCACGCTGAAGATGTAATTTGGGCTGGCCAGGACGATGATGTCGGCGTCCAGGATGGCCTGGAGCACTTGGCTGAAGTCGTCATCGATCGCGCACTTGCCGCCCCTGTGGCAGGCGTCGCAGCCCACGCACGGGGCCACTTTGAGCTTGCCCAGCAGGAGGGTCTCCACCTCCGCTCCCGCTTCCCTCATTGCTTCCAGCATCGGTTCCAGCAGCTTTGCGGTATTGCCTTTCATCCCGTGGGGGCTGCCCATAATTGCGACTGCTTTCATGCAACTCCGTCCTTTCCGTTCTCAGCATTATCCGCTGGTCCGGCTGAGGTATCTCGGTTTACTGTGGCGGGCATGAGCGCCGCGCCTATCGCCCCGAGGGCTGATGCGACTGCCGGCGGGATCATCGCCGGCGGCAGAGATCCGGCGGCGTCGCCGATCATCCCGCCCACCGTGGGCCCTACCGCCTGGCCGATGCCCAGAAACAGGGTGACGAAGCCCAGTGCGGCAGGGGCCAGGCGCGGACCCAGCATGTCGCCGCAGGCGGCGGCGATGATTGCGGGAACGCTGAAAGCGGTTACGCCGAAAAGCAACGCAGACAGTGTGAATCCCACCGATGTGGGCATGAAAGCATACAGGCTGTAGGCTACGGCCTGGATTAGATAGACGATGACCAGCGCGCCCTTGCGGCCGATGACATCCGACACATGGCCCCAGATGAGGCCGCAGGAGAGGCTGACCCAGCCCATGGTCATGAACAGCTGGCCCGCCTGCGCCTGGGTGTAGCCGCCGTCGGCAATAAGCCCTTTCACGAAGAAAGTCAGATAGGTGATATACGCGAAGCCGTAGGCGGTGTAGACGAAGCCCATCTGCCAGACTGCGCGCGAGCGGTAGATGAGGCTCCAGCGCAACCCCTCGGACTTCACCGGGACCGGCGGGGTCCCGTTGGCATCACCCACCGGACAGAGGTTGTACTCTGACGGGCAGTTCCTCAGGAGCAGTCCGGCGAGAGCCGCTACGAACAGCGTGATCCCCCCGTATGCGAACCAGCAGACGCGCCAGCCGCTGTCCCCGTAGGCCGCGAGCACCGGCGGCGCCGCATATCCAAGCAAGATCAGGGCGATGGACGATCCTGCCACCGCAATCCCCGAAGCCACCCCTCGCCTGCGCAGGCTGAACCAGGCAGCGAGCAGGCCCATGATCGGTACATTGCTGGCCCCGCTACCCACGCCGGTGATGGTGCGCCAGATGCCGGTGTCGATGATTCCGTGGGACAGACCGGTCAGCACCATGGAAGCCCCGGCGAGGGTCATCCCCACCGTGATGACAACACGCGGCCCGAAACGCGAGGCCAGCGCGCCGCCCAATGCGGACAGGCACAGGTAGCCTGTGAGATTGGCGCTCGCGAGCGCGCCGGCCTGGGTATTGTCCAGGCCCAGGCCCTCCTGCATCGCCGGCAGGACCATCCCGTAGCCGAGACGTCCCAGACCCAGCGCGCCGAAG
This sequence comes from Armatimonadota bacterium, assembly GCA_018056145.1. Lineage (GTDB taxonomy): Bacteria > Armatimonadota > Zipacnadia > Zipacnadales > JABUFB01 > JABUFB01. Next base: position 3,773 of record JAGPGE010000241.1, on the reverse strand, counting down.
ACCACCAGCGTGCCAACGGTGAGGATGATCCAGCCGTAATGCAGGGATTCGAACTTGAACCTCATAAGTCGCCTTCTCGTGTCGTGTTGGCTTGGCTACTGCACGCCAAGTCTGGAACGGTGCGGCTCCCGTGGCCCGGTGTTCGCACGAGCCTGCTCGATGATGCGCCGGGCGTCGTTGCCCTCATCGAACCCGAAGTACGCGATCAGCCCAGTTTCCTGCGCAGGGTCGCAGGCCACATCGGCCGCGCCCTGGGCCACGTGGGCAGCGAGTTCCTCCTGGGGCAGCGCGCGGCTGTACACCCGCACCTCATCGATGAGGCCTTCGAACGAGCTGTAGCGGTCCTGCCTGCCACCCACCGCAAGGGGGGTATTGCCGGGCTCGCGCCTGCGGTTCACGGGCCTGCGGGCGACTTCGGTCCCGTTGGCGAACACGACGAGATCCTTCCCGTTGTACGTCATCGCCACGTGTTGCCAGACGTCTGGCACCAAAGCGCCCTCGCCGCTCCAGAGCGCGATCATGTTCCTCTGCCCGCCGCCGATGTTCAGGTACGCACCAACTTTGTCAACGTTCGTAACCAGCGCATAGTTGCCCTGGGTCCACTCATCATCGTTCTTGCACACGATCCAGCGTCGGGTGTCGCCGCCCGAATGGGACGCGGGAACTCGCACCCATGCCTCGAGGGTGAGTTGCTCGGGCTCGAGCGCCTCCGAGTGGGGCGTCTCCACCAGCGCCGACGGGCACTGCAGCGCGCTGCCCACAATCCCGTCAGCGAATGCCTGGATGCCAAACTGGTTGTCCACCCACGTGTGTCCTTCGGGCCGGTTCTGGTTATGCCGCACCGGTTCGGAGCCCACCGCGTAGATCACGTTGCGCTCGAACAGGAAGCCGGTGCTGCCCTCGTCGATGAACATCCCGTTGTTCGGCGCGCCCTGGGCATGGCCGCTGCGGTACACGTCGTGGATGAGATTGCCGCGGATCACCGTGCCAGGCTGCAGGCCCAGCGTGTAGATGCCGCCGCCGTCGCAGAGCTTGCCCATGACGTGGTGTATGTGGTTGTACTCGATCAGGTTGGCCTTGCAGGCGGATGCCTGCGGCGCCCAGACCCACCCGCAGGAGATGCCGCTGTACGGCAGATCATGCACCCGATTGTGGGAGACGGTGGTCTCGCGCGCGAAGCCGACCCAGATCCCGACCGCGCCGAAGAACCGCTGGCCCGTGTGGTGGACATGGTTATCGCTCACGACATTGCCCGCCGGCGCTTCGGCGTCGTCATTCGCCGCGCCCACCTCGATGCCATTGCCGCCGATATCCGAGATTTCGTTGCCCACGACTCGCACATCATGGCAGCGCCGGCCGATTTCCAGGCCGGACGCCTCAAAGTGGCGCACCGCTCCTTCGGTCAGGCTGCAGTCCTGCGCGCATTCCCAGCGGATGCCCACCGGCACAACCTTCCAGTTGGTGTCGCCGCCGGTGGAGTGGCGGCAGGCCTGCACGCCGTGGTAGTCGCCCCGCGGAAGCGGCCACGCGGAACCCTCGAACTGGATTCCCTGGAAGTGGAGGTTGCGCACCGGCTGCTCGTCGGTGCCCTTGACCACCAGCAGCCCCTCGCAGCGAGGCATCACAGCGCTGGCCTCGCTCATGTCCTGGCCCGGGAGCGGAAGGTAGCTGAGGGTCCCGCTGGCGCGGTCGAGGTACCACTCCCCGGGCTGGTCCAGGAACTCCCGGGCGTTCTCCAGGAAGAACCAGCGGCCCCTGCCGGGCCAGTTCCAGGCGAGCTTCGAGCGGTCGAGATGAGGCGGCTGGAACACCGCCGCGTTCGAGTCAGGCTCCAGGCTCACCACCCGCTTTCGGTTGATCGCCCAGTTGCCCTGGCAGACCATCTCCACGTCGGTGGGATTGTTCCAGCTCTCCACGAGCCCGGCGGGGAATGTGAGGCGGAACTCCATGCGCTCCGGGTCAAGCTGTTCGTCCGCAATCTGGACCAGCGGCTGGGGCGCATTCGCATTGGGGGTCCGCGCGCGGGTAGCGGGCTGCCCGTCGATGATGAGCGAGGACGGGTACCATTCGCCCTCCCTCACACCGGGCACGGTCGCTGTCCAGATCCCGTCCGGGCCTGCCTGCCACCCGGTGATCTCGCGGCCCCCGCTGATGACCACGTCTTCACCCGGCGCGGCGCACCAGGTCACGGAGAACTGCTGCGTCCCGCCATGCTCCGGGCCGAACTCCAGGGGCTCCCAGATGCGGTACACTCCGCTGTGCAGGACGATGCGTAGGTCCTGGGTGAGCCCGGCTCCTGTGAGATCCCGGACCGCGGCCATTGCGGCGTGGATTGACCGCCAGGGCGATTCCTCGGTGCCCTCTCCCATGAACTTCGCGTTCGGTGTCTGTCCCCGGACGTGCATCACCGTCTCGCCCTGTGCACATCCCACAAGAAAGGCCAGGATGACGGCGCACGCGGCGAAGGTGTTGATGTGGCTGGTTCCTGTCACTGTGCAATCAGCCTTTCGCAGACGGCAGGTTGGCGCTACTGGGCAAAGAACAGCTCCGCCGCCGGCTCGATCTCGCAATTGCAGTGCGCCTTCGCGGCCTGGATGCCGCTGGTGTCGATCTTCTCGAAGCCCAACTGCCAGGCGGGCGAATCGGCGCGCAGCGCGAAGTCGTCGTTGGCCGGGTCCACGAACAGCGGGTCGGAGAAGAGGGAGTTCTGGTCATACCCCTGAGCTTGCCAGTCGGCCCAGGCGTCGCGGCCACCGTATCCCAGCTTCGGTTCGGGGATGCCGGGACACCAGAAGAGATTGCGGTCCGAGCGGATCACCTCGGGCCCCAGCTTCCCGTGGGCCCAGAGGGTCGCGTCAGGGTTGCTCCAGGCCACGATGTTGCGCTCGAACACCAGGCCGGTGGAGTTGCCCGCGAAGTTGGACCAGTGGCCCTGTCCCACCCGCCCGTCGATGAGAATGTTGTTGGTGACGATGTTGTCCTTGCCTCCCTGGAACATGATGCCGCCATTGTTGCTCCGCGGGCAGATGTTGTCACGCACCGTGTACCCCCCGGCGAAGGAGTCCAAGTAGATGCTCCAGGACAGGAACAGCGACTTGTCGTGCTGGCAGGAGTAACCGATGGTGTCGGCCACGAAGTTCCGCTGGATGATGCTGCCGCTTCGGCCCTCGCGGTCGCCCTGGGTGACCTCGATGCCGCCGGTATCGTAGGTCTCGAGGTTGGTGTTCTGGATGAAGTTGTCTTCGACGAGGTTGTTCGTGCCTGCATACTTGAAACTGATCCCGTACCGGGACGTATCGTGGATCGCATTGCGGCGCACCACATTGTCACTGGCCTTCGCGCCCTGCATGGCGATGCCGCCCGGATGCTTGTAAACCTCTCCGGTATGGTGAATGTGGTTGTCGGCCACCAGGTTACCGGCGCTGTCCAGGAGCATCACTCCGCCGTATGCCGTGCGGGAGATGTCGTTCCCGGTGATGGCGTGCTTCCCGCCGCCCGAACAGCAGACGGCGTGCTTGCCGATGCTCACAAAGGTGCAGTCGGCCACCTCGCAGTCCGTGGCCTTCCCCAGGAACACTACGCCGTTCGTGCCCATCCCGTAGCCGACGGCGCCGTCGTTTTGGTCATACTCGCCACCGGTGAAAGTGAGACCCCGGAACCGCACGTGAGAGACGGGCCTGTCAGCGTCGCAGACCAGTTCCACGATTCGCCCGGCCACTGGAGCAACCACAAGGGACCCCTCGCCGAACCCGGCAGGCGGGATGAACCGGAGT
>JAGPGE010000240.1 GCA_018056145.1 Armatimonadota bacterium | reverse complement strand
GGTGTGAAAGTGGGGAACGTGAATGTTCCCCACTTCCTCCGCGGTGATCTGGAAGTCGTCCAGGCGCAGCGAGGTACCGCGCGAACGCCACAGCAGCGGCATCCCCTGGCAGGCCCAGTCGAGGTCTAGGGCCTGCACATCCTCCAGCAGCGGGCTGTCGCCGGTGCCGGTGTTCGTGATGTACAGAACCCACTCCAGCACCGGAAAGTCCCGGAACTCGATGAGTTCGAGGGCTAACTCCAAGCCGGTCTGCCCGTCCAGCCAGCGGAGGTGGTGGACCGCGCGGTCACCCGAGTCCTCGGACTCGCAGGAGAACGTGGCCCGCGCCAGGACCTCCGCGGATGTTTCCTCGCCGCACCTGAAGAACACCGGGGGGTTGGGGTCTATCGCCCGTACCGGGGTTCCTGCCACCTCTCGCCCACACAACGCCGCCGCCCACGACTGCATGACCGTCATCTCATCGCAACGCGGGTCCATTGAGGACGCCTCCATGAAGCGATCTCACTATGTCTGCGTGCTGCCTCGGGGACAGGTCTAGGTGTAGAAGAACTGCGCCGAGGCCTCACAATCCCTGTCGGCCACGAGGCGCACCCAGTGGGCGCAGAAGCCCGGTTCGAAGCAGTGGGCGACGTATCCCTGCCCCGGAACCGTAATCTCCCTGAGCAGGTTCCAGACTCCGTCACCGTGGAAGTCAACCAGTATTCCGAAGGTCACGGCGCCCTCGCTGTCGTGGCTCAGGTGCAGGCACTTGCTCTCGAAACCGGTCATCAGGAAGGGGTCCGACTGCTCACCGGCTTTCACGAGCGTGCGGTACCACGGCCCTCCCCAGCCCTTCGGCTTGCCCCAGGACCACAGATCGTCGGACTTTCCCAGCCACAGGTTAGCCTGCGGCTGGCCCACGTACGGATTCGAGTCGTTGATCGGCGTGGTCTGATCCCCGGCAAGAACCAGCATGCCGTTCCAGGCGCAGAAGTCGCCGATGATCCGCAGGTGAGTGCAGACCGGACGCACTCCCCAGACTTTCCCGCCATACTGCATCGCAGGCAGTTCGTAGAACATCCCGCAGACGTTCATGAGCCAGCGCTCCGACTCGACCTCGCGGATGCGTGGCCACTCGGTGGTAACTGTGTGGTCCTGCGTGTGGGTGCCCTTGGGCAATCGGTAGGTATCCCAGCGGCCCTGCACAAAGACCTTGAGGATCGCCGAGGCCCGGTCCTGCCCGGTGGCGAAGAGCGCGCTGCCGATGTTCTGCCGCCCCATGACCTCGTTGTACTGGGCGGTGTCGATGATAGTCCAGGTCTCCCCGTCCCACTCCGCGAGCCGTCCCCGGGCTGCGAGACCGAGGTGGTCGGCGTCCTCGTAGGTGTTATTCGCAACCACCAGTCGACCATGCCCGCTGCAGGCGCCCTTGAAGTGGGGCTGGGCGTGATACGGGTCGCCCGGCTGGGTCATCCCCAGGGCGGATGTGACGTCGCAGATCATGCGCGTTTCCAGGGTGTTTACGTCCGCTTCGAACAGCTCGCCTTCCATACCCAGCATATAGACCTTGTTCTGCGGGTCGAAGAGGTGCTCCGCGGTGGCGGTGATGCGGATGTCAACGAGGCTCTCGAAGGTCCGCACGATGCCGTCCACGTCGATGATATGCGGGCCGATGATGATCTGCGTCGAGGGCGAGTGCACCATGCGATTGGCATAAGTCCCCACTACGCTCTCGGGGTGCTTCGTGATGTTCAGGTCGTCATCCACCGAGAAGAGCCCGGTACCGCCGCCGGTACCGGCCTTATGTGCCACGTAGGTCACGAACCACAGGCGATTGGCCCAGGGCATCAGCGCCCCGATGCCGGTCTCCGTGCGCCTTGGAAGATGGTCTGCTTTCACCGCAAGATGCGGTAGTACGCCGCTGATGTTATGCCGCTTGGCCATGCTGGACATCCCCCTGCAACCGTCCGGCCCCGAAGCCGCGCCGGGCAGGTGACGGATTCCGCTCCGGCGAACCGGGTCATAGAGCATGCCTATTCGCGTTGCGCCCAATTGTCACCTGCGCACCTGAAAGCTGACGACAGCCGATCCGCGGGAGGCCGACGATGCGCTCACTTCTCTGCGTCATGGCAGCCCTCTTCCACTTGGGGTCCACATTCTGCCAGGATGGTCCGGAGCCCAAGCCGGACCGTATCTGGGTGGGCCCGATGCCCTTCATCTCGGGGCGCGAGATCCGGCGCGACTATTTTTCGATACTCACTGACCCCGCTGCCTGGCCCACGGTTCTCGCCCGCACCGATGTTTTCAAGTCGTACATCATGATGCCTCCGCGCGACCCGCTTCCTGGTGAGGAAGAGCCGCAGCTATCCGATGAGCAACTCGAGGCGCTGGCGGCTTTCATGCGGGAGCGGGGCGTCAGGACCGCTTTTGAGGTGGGCGGCCTGCGCATCACGGACCGGGTCTTCGGGCCTTTCGCGGGAGAGAAATGCGCGCGCATTGAGTTGACCCACCTGCGGCGCTGGATGGACTGCGGGGGGAGCGTGGACTACCTCACCACCGACCACGCAATCATGATGAACATGCGCGGAGCCGGGTTCACCGGCCCGGGTGTGAGCCCCGTGCGGCCAGGGAATATGAGCATGGGCGAGCTGATCGGCGAACTGGCGGACTACTTTGAGACGATGCGCCAGGAGATCCCCGGGGTGAAGTTCGGCGTGATCGAGTCCCTCGGCTTCTTTCACATCGCCGGGCCCGACGGGAGGGAATACCCCCGCACGGACCCGCAACTCCCGGTCTGGAAGTTCGATGCCTTCATCGATGAGTTGCTCGCTGCGATGAAGGAGAGAAACCTGACCCTCGATCATTTCCACATTGACTTCGGCTACGAGGGCGTTCGGCACGATGGCCGCGACCGGGGAGAGCTGGACTTCGGGCGGATACTCGGTGTGGAGCAGGCGGTTCACGCACGGGGCGTCAAAACGGGGGTCATCATCAACGCATACCACGACCGCAGCGTGGCGGAACCGGACCCGATTGCAGCCAGCCGCGAGGCCTACGAGAACACGCTGGCCTTCACCCGCGGATATCTCGCGGCAGGCGGGAAGTCGGAGCACATCATCATACAGACGTGGCAGCCGTACCCGGACGTCACCGGCCCCGAGGACCGCTTGCACACGGTGCTCAACATCGCGCGCGACGTGCTGGCCCTCATCCCGAACGCACAGTAGCGGGAGTTCCGCCGTCCGTTCGCGGTGACAGACCGATCTCAGCCAATGCATCGGGCAGGGAATGACAGGTCCTCCAGTGCCCGAACCGATCGTCCCAGCCGGCGCGCGTGACCACATCCCGTACCGGCCCTTTCATACCGGCAAAAACAAAGGTGATGCCAAGGTCCCGGTGGCTCTCCATGATGTCCTGAAGGGCGTAGATCGCCGAGGCATCGATGTCATTAACCCCGGAGAGGTCGAACACGACCCAGCGAACCTCGGGGCGGTCCACCAGGCACCTGCGCAGCCGGTTCTCGACGAAAGCCATGTTCGCGAAGTACAGCGCCGCGTCCACGCGGAGCAGGACAGCCTCGGGGAAGCGGACGGCTTCGGGGAAGCGACTGACATTGAGGTAGGCGCCCTCGCTCTCAACATAGCCCAGTTCTGCGATGTGCGGGTGCGAACTGCGCCAGATGAACTGCAGCAGCGAGAGCACCACTCCAGACACGATGCCGACTTCCACATTGACGCCCAGGGTGACCACGAACGTAACGATGGCTACGAGGCCGTCGCCAACCTTCACCCGAAACAGCTGGCGCACCCCGCGGGCATCGATGAGTCCCACCACCGCCACGACAACCACGGATGCGAGTACCGCCTTGGGGAGGTAGTGGAAAAGCGGCGTCAGGAGCAGCACGGTCAGAACCACGACAGCCGCCGTGAAGAGTGACGCGAGCCCCGTCCTCGCCCCTGACTGGTAGTTGACGGCCGTGCGGGAGAAGCCGCCGGTGACTGGGTACCCTGAAATCAGCCCTGCGGCCACATTCCCCAGGCCCAAGGCCACCAGTTCCCGGTTCGCGTCCACCTTGTACCGCTCTCGCGCGGCGATCATCTCGGCGACGGCAATCGACTCCATGAAGCCGACGAAGAGTATGGTCAGCGCAACGGGCAGCAGCTTCGTGGCGGCATCCAGGTCCATGGCCGGGATGCCCAGCGGCGGCAGGCCCGCGGGGACATCGCCCACAATCGCCACGCCACGCCCCGACAGCCCAAGGGCCCAGGTGGCAAGCGTGCCGAGAACGACCACCAGCATGGAAGCCGGGAAGCGCGGCGACCTGGCTCGCAGCACCGCCAGCACCACAATCGCCCCGGCGCCCACCATGAGCGTCAGGGGATTCGCCTGCGGCAAAGCGGCCACCAGTTCCGCGATCAAGTGCAGCGTTGACTCTGTCTGCGCCAGGTTCACCCCGAGCAGGGGCTTCACCTGGCTCAGCAGGATGACCAGTGCCGCCGCCGATGTGAACCCGGTGATCACCGCGTGGGATATGAAGTTTGCGACCATCCCCAGGCGCAGCACGCCGAAGGCGAACTGCAAGACTCCAACCACCAAGGCAAGCAGCGCAGCGTAGCCCAGGTACTCGGGGGTCCCGGCCTCGGCAAGCTCGGACACGCCGGAGGCCACGAGGAGCGAGACAATGGCCACCGGCCCGACCGCAAGCTGGCGCGATGACCCAAACAGCGCGTAGACGATCAGGGGGAGAGTGGAAGCGTACAAGCCCACAGACGGCGGAAGTCCCGCAAGCATGGCATATGCCATGGCTTGCGGGACCAGCATGATGCCGGTCGTGAGACCCGCGGCGATGTCCCCCGATAGGTCGTCCCGCCGATAGCGGCGCATCCAGCCCACTGCCGGGATGGCGCGCGCGATCAGGTCTGGCAGTGCATCAGGCATCGTCGGGCTCCCTCCCCTCAGGGCCGGCAGATCACAGGCCCGCGCTCTCGATCCACAGGAGTACCCCTACGATCAGCACCGCGACCGGCGCGACCACTACCCACGGGTTGACCCTGAACAGCTGCGGGAAGGTCAGTTCGCCGAAATGCCATTGGTTGAGGATCCCCTTCTGCAACTCATGGTAGACCGACGCGAACAGGCCCGCGCCGATGAGGATTCCCACCACACCCCCGAAGAGTGCATCCAGCGAGCCCTGCCCCACCGCGCCGGCCACTGTTCCGGGACAATACCCCAGAACCCCGAACCCAACGCCAAAGATCAGGCCTCCGATCACGGTCATGCCCACCGAACCAGCCTTCGGGTGCAGTTCGGCAAGCCCTAGACTTCGCAGGGCATGCACGCCAATCATTCCCACCAGCACAGCCGAGAGCATGATCTTGACGACAGTGAAATCTTGCCACAGCAGCTGCCCGATGATCACGTCATAACTTGTGGCGCCGCCTCTTTGCAGCAGGAAGCCGAAACAGATGCCCAGCAGCAGCCCCACAAGCATCTGCTTACTCTTGTCGCCATGCAGACCCTTGAGCATTGTCCGACCTCCTCACATTCCGAAGACGCGGTAGATGAACATCGCTGTCGCTATCCCGCCAATGAAGAAGCAAGCTGCGGCGATCCAGCCACTCACAGCAAGCTGAAGAGTGCCGCTGATCCCGTGGCCGCTTGTGCAGCCGTTGGCCCAGCGCGCACCGAAACCCATGAAGATGCCACCGATCAGGGCCACAGCCAGACGGGCAAGCGGGTCATCACCGAAGGCCTGCGCGAAACGGTCCGGAACCCAGCGCGGGTCGAAACTCCCCGCAAGCTGCGCCGAGACGAAGGCGCCGACGATCACCCCCACCACAAGCATCCATTCCCAGTCGATCTCCGGCACGAAAGCCTTGTAGTAGGCGTTCTCCCGCACTTTCTCGGCCCGGAAGAGCTTCTCGATCATCCCGCTGGTCCGCGCGAAAGCAGTGGAGCACCCGATGGGCTTGTTCGAAAGAAGAAAGGCGAGCCAGCTCAGGACACCAATGCCCGCGCCGACGACATACGGCGACCAGCGTCCCATCATCAACCAGTCCATCCGAGTTCACCTCCGAAGGCTTGGAAGACCTGCCCGCGCCCGTCACTAGGCCGCGGGCAGGCGTTGCTCACGCGTGTCAGGGCATCTTCTGACCTATGAACCGCGGGCCGTGAGGCACAACGCAGACCGGGCACTCCGGCGCGAAACCGGCGGCGGTGTACCCGGTCATGCCGCCCGAAGCGTTTACGACATCTTTGAACCCGCGCTGCTTGAGCAGGCTGGCGGCCATGCTCGAACGGTGGCCGGTACCGCAGATCACAACGATTCGGGCGTTCGGGTCCAGCTCGGTGTACCGTGTCCGGACCGCTGGAGCGGGAATGTTGACTGCGCCCTCAATGTGGTGCTGTGCGTACTCCGTGACCGCGCGAACGTCCAGAAGCACGATCCCGTCGCCGCCGGTGATGGTCCGGTTCACATCATGGGCCGACATCTGCTCCACGTACGCGAGCGGGAACCCGGCCTTCGCCCAGCTGAACATCCCGCCGTGCAGCGCGGCCGTAACGTTATCCAGGCCCACCCGGCGCAGGAGGACAGCCGCCTCGGCAGCCTGCTCTTCGCAGTCGCCGACCAGCAGGATCTCGGCATCGGGTGGGAGTATCCAGCCCGCGAAAGTGGAGAAATTACCGCCCAAGTCCAGGTGGTACGCCCCCGGGATGTGCATCCCGCCGAAGCTCTCGAAGCTGCGGATGTCCACGACGATGACCCCGTCGCGTTCTGCAGCCTTCTTGAACTCCGCGGGCTTGAGGCAGGTCAGCTTCGGCAGGTCCGCAACTTTCGCCGGACCGGCGCCGTTGATGGCGCTGCAGCGGCTGAAGTGGTCCGGCGCCGCGGGCATATTGGTCGTCAGCGACTCAACGAACTGCGCCTTGTCTTTGATCTGCAGGGCCGCGTTGTAGAGGCGCTCGTAGCCGATGGTGCTGGATCGCTTGGCGCCCATCGCTCGGCCACAGAGAGACCCAGCGCCGTGGGCGGGGTAGACCTCACAGAAGTCCGGAAGCTTCAGAAGTTTGTCGTGGAGGCTGGAGTAGAGCTTGTTGGCAAGCTCTTCCGCCTGTCCGGGAAACAGGTCCGGGCGGCCGACATCCCCCACGAACAGGGTGTCGCCGCAGAAGACCGCCGCCGGTTCGGGCCCCCGCACATTGTCGACAACAACGTACGAGATGTGCTCAGGGGTGTGTCCCGGCGTCTCCAGAACCGTGAGTGTCATGTTGCCGATCTGGATCGTATCACCTTCAGATACGGGGACGTGGTCGAACTCGCAGCCTGCCGACTTCGGGGCGTAGATCGTTGCACCGGTGGCGGCCGCGAGATCTATGTGGCCAGAGATGAAGTCCGCGTGGAGATGGGTCTCCAGGATATGGGTGACGTTGAGACCCATATCCTCGGCCGCCTGCAGGTAGACGTCAATGTCACGTTGCGGGTCAACGATGGCGCACTGGTCGCCGCACGACAGAAGATACGAACTGTGGGCAAGGCCCTTCACGAAAAACTGCTGAACGAACATGGCTTCCCCTCCTTGAGATCAGACGTGGCAGACACAGGGTGTCAGGCTCATCAATATTAGCATACCATTATATTCCAATCTTTCATAGTCCTCTTTCTCCCTGCCTCGCAAGGTTCGCCTGTGCTCCCGCCCAATGGTCTCACCCGGCCTTCTCGACGGTCAGCAAGCCCGCGTTTTCCAGCTTCCAGGTGGGGCCCTGGGTCCCCACCCAGTTGATCCACTCTCCCGGTTTGCTGCGGAAGACCCCCAGGTTGAAGGGAATATCTTTCTGCCCCGGCGCGACTCCGAGTGCTTCGAGCGGAACCTCCCAGAGAGCCTGCCACTCCGCGTCTCCCATTGCCGCCCGGAAAGTGCAGACCCCGGCCAGTGCCTTCGCCGCTGCCTCCGGAGCCCCGGCTTCCGTGCTGCCCTCCAGGGTCCCGTCCGCGAAGCCGTGCAGGACCCAGGTGACGGCCGCGCCTTGCGATGTCCTGCCACGAATGCAGACCTCCGCGCCGTCGCTAACGCGCCATTCCGAGCCCAGAGCGATCCCCTCTCTCGAGGCAATGGGGACCGTCAGGCGCACGAACAGGCTCTTGCCGTCGTTCGCAAGCTGCGCCGAACACGGTTTCCCGCTAAGGGGTGTCCCGCTGGGGTCTTCCTGCAACGTCAGCGCGGTCCCGG
>JAGPGE010000239.1:4249-8215 GCA_018056145.1 Armatimonadota bacterium | reverse complement strand
CCGCGAAGTCGTCAGCCGTTTCGATGGAAGGCGTTCGCGGGCAAGCCCGCTCCTACAAGTCTGCTGAGCATTTGCCTCCTCTGCCAACCAGGCACGCTTCCCAGCCATCCATCACGGCCCACGGTCGGCGTCTCACGCATCATCACCATCCCCTCCCCCTCCGTAACCGGAAAGCCTCTTCCGGTTGATCCCCGGATCGGCCCCGATTCCGGGCGCACCCCTCCCCCCAGACCCGAGACGAAACGCGCTCAGATGGCGATACAGGAGAATGCCGACCGACGCAGATCGGCCAAACTCGGCTGCAGACCGCCCTTGGCACACGAGGAGGCTGTCCTGATGGAGTTTTCGCAGTTACCCTGTGATGATCTCTTTCTAATCGCATTAGACTAATCGTGATTAGAACCTCTGGGAAGATTCGCCGCGGCGCAGCAGGTCTTCATCCCTCGGACCCTCGAGGCGTATGCTCTGGGAACCACCCATCGCAGTCTTGCCAGTGGCCCCTCTTTACTCGTGGCATATTCATAGGACGGTGGAACCGCCGCTGATGTCGAGTTCTGTGGTGATCTCAATCAACTCGGTCAGTGCCTCTAGAGCATCGATATCGACGATGCGTCCATGGGCAAGCCGATTGCGCACGGCTCGGTGGCATACCCGCATCTGTTGGCAAGGCAGCTCACCTGCCAGGCCATTGTTTTGCGCGATGCTTGCTAAGTCATCCAATTCGGGGATCGTGGTTGCCGGGTCATCGTTTCCGACGCCATCCTGACAGATCAGCGGCGCAAGGGCAGCTTCGAACCTCACCTTGCCCATCGCGCTGCGCACGAATAGCTCGCAGCGACGACGCACAATGTCGACGAGTGGACGCACAACGCGGACCTGCCCTCGCCATGCACGGTAACAAAGGTCCTGCGGGCTGCGGTAGCCCACGAGGGCCGCGGCATGTAGATCCCATCCGCGCCCAGCGACCTTGCCCAGTAGGCCAAACTCCCACAGGCGTGAGTAATCGTGGGCGGCCCCCATGGCACCGGCAGAAACATTGGGGCAGGTGCCTGGAGGCGGGAAGCGCCGCAGTGCAGCTTCGACCGGAGCGGATAGAGACGTCCAGCCGCGCTGGTGGGCTACGGTCTGCAGACCCGCAGTTAAGCCTGAGAGGTTCTCGACACTTGTCCAGGCGTGGGCGTCGGGAAACGATGCGTCATAGGCGGCGAGTTCAGGTAACACAGCGCTCTGCCACAGGCGCCTGGCAGGTCTCGGCTCGGATGCGAGCAGGTCATCCCACACCTGAGTGTAGTCGCAGGGGACGGCGTAGTCGAGTGTACGCACGATTGAGAGCCCGATGTCTTCGGGCGGGACCGCGCTGGTGTCATTCATGACCAAGATAAACTGCGGGCCTGCGAGTGCGCTCGCGTCCCAGACACGGCGACGGTGATCTGCCCAGCCTGCAATTAGCGAGGCAAGTGAACGCTGGTGTTCACCCCCCAGTTGATCCGCGAGTATCATAAGCCTCGTGGCTTGCTGGCATCGGCCGAGTTCCTCTATGCATCTCGGCATGGAAGGTCCTTCGGGCAGGTCCTCACATAGATACCGAGCTACCTCGGCGAATGCTGGCTCGTGCACCCCGCCGGGCTCGTACACTTCCATACCGCCATATCGGTGTCCAAGCGTCTCACACCAGTGACTCAACGGCCACGCATTGTGGCTGCGGCTGACAACAACGATGACGTTATTCTGGCCGACAGCAGCCTGCCACACTCGCTTCGCCACCCCGATCCACAACAACTCATCAGCGCTGAGGGCCAGTGCCGGAACCATAGGCTCACGGCTCCATATCCAGGAGGCGGGCCGCGACCTGGTTCCGTACCCACCCCGCAGACGAAGCACTGTCATCGCCACCGGACGCGCGCTCCAGCTGAAGATAGCCCATTCTGCACAGGAAGTTGAAAGCGTTCAGCAGCGCAGGTTGGGAAGCAATCTCCAATTCAGCCAGGACCGGAAGATCCATTTCCCTGAGAGGCCTGCCATCTGCTAGGAAGCGCCACAATTCGCGAACATCGTCCGGCCACTGAGCCAAGGGGACAAGGAGCTCTCTCGTCTCACGAGCCAGTTTGCTCTCTGGATCGTTCAGTTCACCTGCAAGAGCGTCAAGGCACGGTATTGGATCGGTGTTGGGTGTCCAAGAATCCTGTGCACGGAACTGCTGCCAGAACTCCTCGATCAGAGCATGCCACCCGCCAGTGACCTGCCGGACGCGCGCTGATGATTCCGGCAACCCATACACGTCATGCTTGCTCAGCCAGAGGTAGAGAGCATCTTGAGGCCACGGGCGCACTGCCAGTTCCGCAATCTGGCGCTTGATGGGCTCGTGCTCCGGACGCGTGGTCCAGCCCCAACTGGCCTGGAACCCTAGACTAAACAAGACACGCACGACGGGACGCGCCTGCTTTCCTGACGCCAACCGCTCCAGGGCGGCCTTGATATAGTCGCCGATGTCATGTGCCCATCGCTCAGTCAATTGGTCGGGCACCCAGAGTATGGCGAACTCGAGCCCCTTTGTGCTGCGCAGCGCCGCCACCTGGTTCCTGAGGTCTCCGGCAGTGGAGCAGTCTTCTGCGATCCTGAACTCAAACTTCTGACGTCGTTCCTTGCCAGATGGCCAGGCGAGCTCGCGGACAGACTCCTCTAGGTATGCCTGTCCGGAGGCTGGCACGCTCTGCAGCACAACCACTCCGTGTTCCGTCCTCCGATCCGACCCGGTCGGATCGCGACCGGTGATCAACGCCAGTTGCTGCTGTGTCAGTGGCGAGATACCAGGCTTCTTGCCTCCGACGCGCGGATGGACTCGCGAGGGGTCCGGGGCCAGAGAGGGAGGTGCATCTAGGAATCTCTCGAGCTCGGCCTCGATCGCATCGGCCCCTCCCAGGAGACGGACCACCTGCCGGTTTCGCACATACCAGCGAAGCTCCTCGCCGACCTGCTTCTGCAGGACCCCCAGCCCCACCATCTCATCAAGCATCTGGCCGGTTCGGGGCACATCCAGGTCTGCGAACCCTTCCGGCCACCAGAAGCGGGCATTCTCAAGGGCGTCCCGGGCGCTGAAGGGGCGTGTGATGGTCCCGTTGCTCTCCAGTTGCTGCTGAAGCTGCGAGAAGACCAGTACCCGATACTGCGGATCAAGATCAACTGTCGCCCGGAAGCGCTTGCGCAGCTCCTCGCGGGTCTCATCCCGGTTGAAGACCTGTTCAACATCATCTACGCTGATGGTCCGTGGAAGTGTTGTAGCACCTGCACCAACGGCTTCTGCGCGGCGCGTGCGATCCCTTTCTAACAGCGTCCGGCAGAAATACTGAATCAAGCCGGGGTGGTCGCTGGAGTAAACGCGGATCTTGAGAACTGCGTGATCATCCAGCTCATAGCCCAAAGCGCTCATCGGGCGCTGAATCAGTTCACCGGCTTCCAGAGAGGACAGAGGCCCCAGGCAGATCGGAGTACCTAGCTGCAGGAGCGGGTGATTGGAGAGATGCTCAAAGCGCTGGACATTGTGGAGGCCTGCAAAGATCACCTTGAAGTTCTGGTCTGTGCGATCCATCGCACGTCGCAACAGCGAGACCGACTCAAAGTCCCACTCCGAATCGTAGGTCAGGAAGTTGTCGGCTTCATCCACCAGCAGTAAGAGTCGGCGGGGAGAGCCTGCCCGGAAGTACTCTTCTATTTTGTGCACAATGGTCTCAGGCCTGCTATTGGCTTGAACCCTTAGGTCAGGGCAGTTCAGAGCGTTGATGAGCCGGGCGACCCATTCCCAGAATTCCCGCTTGGTGTCCTGCCTGCCCTCCCCGCCTATGGACTTGAAGTCGTCCCGAATGACCCAGCGTGACTCCGCCGGGCGGTGGTGCAGTCGCTCCAGTTGTTCAAGCATGGCCGACTTGCCCAATTGTCGGCCGCCGTATATGACGTGACTTCCGCCCTTGC
>JAGPGE010000239.1:0-4149 GCA_018056145.1 Armatimonadota bacterium | reverse complement strand
GCCCGACATGATCATAGGGGCGGTCCGTGCGAAGCCACTTCTCCAGGCCTTCCAACCGCGCCACCCATTGCCGCAAGGTGTCGCAAGTGCGGCGCTGCACGGCGGTAGTCTGACCACGCAGCGCCGCCTCAGCCTGCTGACCGGCAGCATCAGACAGGTCGAACTGCCCGGCATCCAAATAAGCGAATGCATGTTCCAACCATCTGCGCGCCAGATCACGGCGATCGCTCGGGGCAGCCAACACTTCCGGGTCCTCATCCAGGCGTTGCTGGAGCGCGGACAGCCGCAACCGCTCTTCATCGCGACGCTGCTGGGTGTACTCGCGGATACTGTCCAGCGTTTTGGAGATGCTCGCCCGGACGACGCTCCCCTCAAAAGCACCACTCTCAGGAGAATCCGCCCGCATGGCGGAACGCTGGGCGTCAAGGATGCTCACAGACGCACGATGATCCTCCTCGGTCAGAGCGCCCTGGGCGAGAGCTTCATCGAGCTGGCTCAGAGCCCGGTCACATTCCTGCATGAGTTCAGTCCGGACATCCCGGAGGCGTGTCTGGTACATCTCTCTCGTCTCTTCGCTCACCTCTACACCCTGGGCCATCACATGCGCTGCGAGCGTGAAACTCTCCCTGTTGCAGCTCTCCTGGATAACCTGGGAATCGGACAAAGGCTGCTGGGCACGACCTGCCAACTCGGTGATGATCAGTTCGGCCTGGTGTCTGTCAAGAGTCCAGTCTTCTACGTCGCGTTCCTGCATGGCCACCCAAACTTGGGGGGCCTGCCAGAGAGCACGGTCACGAGCGTCGTCCAGAGCCATTTGGGGAGCAGGTAGGCAACACTCCTGCGGAATACCATGCCCCATGATATTCCGCCCAACCGTCGCAATAGTTCTCGACAGATGCGTCAGAATGACCTGTTGGTACCATACGAGCGGGCCGCTGGCTGATGTCGAAGAAAGCTCAGACTGCACTTGGGGCCAGACCTTGAACCAGCGATCCCGCAGGTCTTCCGCTTTTTCGGCGCTCCAGTTCTGTTCCTGTGCGCTCTCAAGATCGCCGGTGACTTCCAGCCATTCCTTCGCAAGGTGCGTCAGGTCGTCGACGGTCTTCTCGACGCTACTGCGTGCCGGACCAGTCAGCGGCGCCGCGGTCTGCCTGGTGGCCTTGCGCAGCGAAGCCCGGTAGTAATGCTGGATCAGGGCTGCAACGGTGTCTCCGTCGGCCAGCCTGCTGAGGGCCTCCTTCACCTGCGCCCTGGAGGAGGCACCGTCCCCCCGGATGATGGGCTCCACTAATCGCGCTATCCACCCATCCTCATCGTTCAACATCCGGCGTTGAGCATGGCCTGCGTAGACGTATCGCGTTCTGGCGCTTTCGGCCTCAAGTACCCTTGCCCGCGTCTCGCGCTGGATCGTCTCCAAGCGCTCGTTCAGCCTGGCTGTTCGATCAGCCAACTGCCAGCTCTCCAAGGGCAGAGACGTGGTGCTTAGTAACTCATGTGTCTGCTTCAGCAGTTCGAAGGTGTGCGGAAACTCCCGCCATGCCTCCAAATTCTGCAGCGACGCATCCAGCCAACTGTAGGCTGAGTGTCCGGGGGCCTCAGCTTCGTAGAAGGCGGGCAGCAAAGAAGACGCGGCGAGGGCGTACGCAGCCAACCGAGGATTGTGTCCATCCATCGCGTCAAACGGCTTGGTGACGCTCCATACTTGCTCCTCAATGCGCTCCCGTGCATGCCGCTGACTGTCGAGGATTTGGCAAGCCGGGTGACAGTAGGTGGCGAGCCAGAGCGCTTCGACCAGCCACGGTGGCAGAGTGTTCAGACCCACCGGCGACTCAACAGTCACCATTGCTTTGGACAGCCACCATGCCCAGGCCCAACGCTGCTCTTGCGCCAGTTGCCAGAAGACACGGTCCGGTTCAACGGCCGCAGCTTGGTCCAGCGGAGGCGCCTCACAGTCTGGCGTGGGGCACTGCGGCGTCAGTGGGGTGCTGCCAATGGGCAGATTCCCACTGGCCTCCGATGTGGCATCATCACCATCGGGCTCATCCTCGCCCACTTCCAGACGCGGCTCCGGACCGCTGGGTGGCGTCTCGGGCGCCGTATGTGCGGTCTGCTTGCCGGCATTATTAGACCTCTCGAATGTCTCTTCTGTGCCGTCAGTAGAAGGCTCCTCGCCCGTGGCCACCGGATCGAGCGTTGCTTCCCCAGTTTCACCTGCGCCAACTGGCACAGTTGCCACCGTATCGTTGGCCTCGGTAGCGACCTCTGGCGCCTGTGGAGGATCCGGGACAAGTTCTTCAGGTGTCTGCTCCGTCTTTACCTTCGGTGGCGCGGCATCGCCATCTTCTTCAGCAGGTTGCGTATCGTCCAGCACCGGCTCTTCATCCGCCACCTGCAGCACCTCGACCGGCCTGGAGAGCAGCGAATGCAGTCTGTTACCGGCATCGGTCACACTTGGGGCCGCCTCTGCGATCTGCCCATACTGGCGCTTCTCTGCGAGCTGCCCCAGCTGTTCGAAGAGCTCCCGAAGTTCTCCCACGATCCGAACGACCTCGGTGGCATCCTCCTCACCCCACATCTGATCTTCGGGCACTTCCCATTCAAGGAGCCACCTCAGCCCGTTCTCCGAAAGTTCGCGCTCCCGGCAAGATCGCAAATCATCTACCGCTGCGACCACTTGGCCCGCCACGCCGCGCTCACGAGCCAGTCTCACGAGATGTTGGGCGCAGTCTTCAGTCCACCGAACATCCTCCTCAGTAAGCCAAACCTGCGAGAGTTGGGCTATTGCATCTGTCAGTGTTTTGCGCCAGCCAACATCACTCATATGTAGCTCCTCTGTGCATCAACATCCGGCCCGTCCAAGCCTCGCCTTTACCACACAATCTCGTAGTTCACCAGCTTCAGGTCTTGTTCGGTAATCATCGGTGCATCCGGGCGCGTGCCCAAGGTGCGGAATAGCTCGGCGTCCACGAACGCCTCATACAACTGGTCCGCAATGGCGCGCACATCCGTCTCCGGATTCCGCAGCATCCGCTGTAGTTGCACAAATCCCGGTTCCCGCGCAAAGGGTCCCAGAGGGATCTCCACAAGCACGTTGTTGAGCATCTGCCGCTGGTCCTCGGGAAGCGCCTTGCGGGCATCGTCGGTGTTCAAAGTGTCATGCACGCGCTTGTTAAGGCCGCTCAGTCGCTGGGGCAGCCGCGTCCGCGCCTGGAGCTTGCGGATCTCTTGCAACACGTCCTGCCGGGCCGTCTCCAGTTGCGCGAACACGCCCGCTCGAAAGGTCGGCCGATCCTGGGTGGCCTCCGGGGGCAGTTCGCAGGGCATGTCCGGCGTACACTGTATCCACGCGAAGATCCGTCGGTAGTCGCTCTCGATTTCCCCGTCGGCCCGCAGGAACCGCCAGAAATGGCGGTCCTCGGCGCGGAAAGCCACGAAAACGCCCTTCGGCCGCTTTTCCCCCGCTCTCATGCCGCTATGGACGCCCAGGGGAATCCGCTTGACCTGTTCCGCGCCGTGCTTCTGGATGAACATTAGCAGCGGCAGGCGCATGTCCTGAGCCGTGGCAAGTTCCAGTTCCTGTTCCAGTTCGTCCAGGATCGCGTGGTCCTGATCCTGGATGCGGCGCAGGGCCTGCATGGACTTGTCCGATACCGCCTCCCCCATGGTGCTGGTATCCAGGAACCCTGCGCCGGCCATGACCTGCAGCCTCTCCCAGATGCGACTCACCAGTTGCAACAGGTCTTCCAGCTCGTCTTGCGGGAAGAAGTTATACAGATGCACCGTCTCGTGCAGAGATTTCAGCCGGTCAATGCGGCCTGCGCGCTGGATCATGCGCACCGGATTCCAGTGCAGGTCGTAGTTCACCAGTATCCCGGCATCTTGCAGATTCTGGCCTTCGCTGAGGACATCGGTGCAGACCACGATGTCGACCGGTGTCTTTTCCAGCTGCCGCCGCTGCTCGAGGTCATTGTCCGGGGTATTGGAGACGGGCGCGAACCGCTTGATGATCTCGCCCCGCAGTTCGCGAGGCGTATCCCCGGTCAATCGCTCGATGGTGGGATTGCCCGCACGCGCAAGCCACGCCGCGTCGCCCGTCAGGGACGCGTGGATGTGGTTCGCGGTGTCCTTGTAGTAGGTGAACAGGATGAC
>JAGPGE010000238.1 GCA_018056145.1 Armatimonadota bacterium | reverse complement strand
GGCTGTGGCTAAGGCTTCTTTCAGACCCCGCCTCGCGGCGACGCCCTTGCCTTCGCTTAACGGTTATGGTCTCCGATACCGTAGGGGACTTGCACCCCCGAGATCATCAGCATGCCCGGCATACGGACTGCCTCCCGAAGTCAGGAGCAGTATTGCCCCACCGTAGCCCATGGCGCGCAGCGTCTCGGTCACGTCCAGGCCATCGGTGCCCGGTAGGTCGTCGGACAACAACAGCACATCGTAGTCCCAGTCGTACACCGCGTCTGTGACCTTGTCCCCATCCTGGGCCAAGACCACCTGGTAGTCATCGAAGCCCAGAGCCCACATGATCCAGCGGGTCACGCTGTCATCACTATGAGCGACCAGGAACCGAGGTGTCACCGGGCCCTCGTCCCTGCTGTTGCCCTCGCACTGGGTATCGCCCTTGTAGTCGGCCAGGAAAGCACTGATCGCGGACGCCGCGCTGCTAGCGTAGAAGGGATGCCTCAACGCTGTGTTCGCGCCAGCCGTCAGGGCCGCTTCCACTTCCTCGCGCCTCCAACCATAGGCCAACAGGACGATGGGGACCGCATGTCCGGCATCTCTGAGCAGGCGAACCAGGCTGGCGGGACGAGCGGCGCGACTCGTCTTCCCAACCAGGAGCACATCGACCCGTGTGCTCGCCAGAATCGTGAGTGCTTCATCACTGTCAGGTGCGTGCCGCACCTCGACATCGAGCTCCAATGTAAGCCTCGCAGCCCTGATCGCTCTGGCAACGCCAATGGACTGGTCAATGACAAGCAACAGTGGGCGGGGCCTTGCCGTCTCTGGGGGACAGACAACCATGTGCACGGCGCGCGTGAGCTGCTCAAGACTGAACGGCTTGGTCATGTAGACGTCAGCCCCGAGTTCATAGCCGATGAGCGCATCCGCTTCCTCAGCCCGTCCCGTCAAGACGATGACCGGGGTCTCGTCACCAGACTCACGCACCTCCCGGAGAATGTCGGTACCGTCGGTGTCTGGCAGCGCAAGATCGAGAATGACCGCGTCCACGGACGTGTGGCCGAGCAGGTCCAGGCCCGGCAAGCCTTGATCGACACAGATCACCTGGTATCCTTGCCGCTCCAGCTTCATGCGTATCGCCCCGCCGAGTAGTTGATCGTCGTCAACCACCAGTATCGTGGGCCCGTCCGCTCGGACTCCGCGGGACGAGGTCCGCTGCGATGGGCGGATGCCGTCGGGATGGCCCTGGTCTGCCATGTGCGATCGCTCCGTTCAGGTTCCGGAATCGGCTCTGGACACGGCCGAGACGGTTGAGGGACCGCTCAGATCTCGAAGTCTTCGTCAACCACGGGGCCGAACAGCTCGGGCCGAGCCGCGAGGAGTTGAGCATAGTAGCGCGCTGCGGACCGCATGTCGTCCACGGATGCCGGCATCTCCAGACAGACATCCACGCCGACGCCATAGGCGACACCGAGCGCTTCGGGACTGGCGTCCGAGGACAGGAGCAGGATCGGCTGCTGGTGGCCCATGGCGCGCAGCGTCTCGGTCACGTCCAGGCCGTCGGTCGCCGGCAGGTCATCGCTCAACACCAGGATGTTCGCATTCCCATCCGGTGCAACGTCGAGCACTTCGTCGCCGTTGTCAACGCAAGATACCGGGTAGCCCCAGGGGCGAACTGCCGCGCGGAAGTCCCTGGTCACCGCGCAGTCGGGATGGGCGATGAGGAAGCGCGCCCTTCCCGGCTCCGTGTCCCGTTGCTTGAGCAGGTTCCGGACGAAGGCGACGATCTCCTCCGGTCTGAAGGGCTTGGTCAGGTAGCAGTCCGCCCCGGCTTCCCACCCCGCGAGGATGTCGCAGTCCTGAGCCCGAGCGGTGAGCACCAGGACCATCCGGGTATCCCCTCGAGCGCGCATGTCGCGCAGGATCTGCATCCCGTCCATATCCGGCAGGGCAAGCTCCAAGGTAACAACATCGATGTCGTAGGTGCAGAGTTTCCCGAGGGCCTCGGCCCCACTGTACGCACAGAGGGCGTGGTGCCCTTCGCGCTCCAACGTCATCTGAAGGAGACGTGATATGGGCCGTTCGCTATCAACGATGAGCACGATCGGCCTCCCGTCCTCTGGCGGCTCCCATTGCTCCAAAGGAGTGGCGGCCGGAGCGACCGGGGGCGCCTGAATGACGGTCACGGGCGCGAGCCCTGGGGCTGGCGCGGCCACCGGAGCAGGAAGGGGCTCCGGGAGCTCCCAGAGCAGGTCGTCCGGGGATGCAGTCGCCGGTGACTCGGACTGAAGACCGGAGGTGTACTGGTCGATCACGGCCCCGGCCTCGCGGTGGTCGAAGGGATCTCTTAGCAGGCCCTGGGCGCCGGCAGCGAGAGCGGTCTCTGCATCCTCGCGGGTGACTTCGTCGGAAATCACCACGACAGGCAGCGAGTGGCCGGCCTGACGGAGCTCCCGGATGAACCTGGCGCCCTGGCCCCCGGGGCCGCCAAGATCCACGAGGACCAGGTCGACCCGGCAGGAACGGAGGATCGCCAGAGGCTCGTCCGCGTCGCCGGCGTGGCGGAACTCGACATCGCGCAAGACCTCGATAGCGAAGGTGTCCAGAGCTTGTGCCACGCCCCTGCGATGGGACACCACAAGCACCACTGGGCGCTCAGGGCGCGGCGGGGGAGGGTTGAAGACTCGGTACAGAACCTCCAACAGCCCGCACGGGTTGAAGGGTTTGGTCAAGTAACGGTCGGCCCCCCTCTCGTAGCCGCGGGCGATGTCCCAGGACTGTGACTTGGCGGTCAGCATCACGACCGGGGTGCTGTCTCCGTCAGCGCGCATGTGTGACAACACCTCCCCGCCGTCCATACGTGGCATCATGATGTCGAGAACCACGGCATCCACCGGGTTGTCACGGAGTTTCTCGAGGGCCTCTACCCCGTCGTAGGCGACGACCGCTTTGTAACCGGCCCGTAGCAGGTTCGTCTCGACAAGACCGGTGATGGTTCTCTCGTCGTCCACCACCAGGATTGTCCGGCCGTCGCCACGTGGCGGCCGCCAGGGAGAGCGCCGGGCCTGGACCTGCGCTGGGGTCCCGCTGACGTCGGCGATGGCCTCCTGTATGCCCGCGAGAGGTGCGGCCTCCGTGGCAGGCGCTGGCGGGATCCCAGGGCCTGCGGCGGTGTCTGGTATGGCCGCGATGCCAACGTAAGCGCGCCGCAGGGCCTCCATGAAATCGAAGGATGCATCGATGGCGGCGAGGATCAGGTCATCATCGGCGAGCAGGGGCTCGACGGTCTCTTGCATCCGCATGCGGATGTCGTCCATTGCGATGACGTCGATGGGCTCGGCCATGGCGACCCGAATCAGCCGATCGCCCCGGCTATGAGGCACTGCATGGTATCGTCTGAGGTTCTCCCGGGGCACACGGACTACCAGAGCGGGGTCGGGCGGCTGAGACAGGAGGTCCACGTAGGGCACGCCCATCTGCTCGGAGAGCGTCGAGTACAGGTCAGCGCGGGACACCATCTCGAGGTCAACCAGGATCGCGCCGATGAGTTGGGGAGCGCCTTTCTGCATGTCCAGGGCCAGGTCGAGGTCCGCCTGCGAGAGCAGCCCCTTCGCCAACAACATTTCACCGATTCGCGGGCGGCGAGAGCCCTGCGGACTGCGCATGCACCCTACCTCCAAGCCGAGTATGCCTACAGGTTCGGGACGCCCCAGCACTCCTCCTTCACCGCCGGCGCCGGGAATGGCTGTTGGGAAGCCTCGGTGATGGGAAGCCCGCTCGGGTCCAGCGACGGGCTTACGTATCCGGGGTTAGCCTCCCGCAGGTCATGCATGCGCCCCCTCAGGCCACGGCAAGTCGTTCCGTGACCCGAAGCAGGTGGGCGGGAATGGGGTCGCGCAACCCCCACGTAATGCTCATCGGTCGACTGCCGCTGTGAGAGATGTAGTCGGCAGGACCCAGGAAGTAGAAGGGGCAACTGAGCCCATTCCCCTTTCGGTTCTCCCTGACGGCCAGCAGTATCGTGTGTGCCCGGGCGCGGTGGTGGATATAGCGCTGCCCTGTGGGCGAAGTCGCCGCCGTCGTGCTCTGCGACTGCCAGTGGAAGAGCCTATCGCTGATGGCATAGTCCTCATACATGGTGGTCGGGGAGTACTCGCGCTCAGTCTTGTTCAGCGTGATCAGGAAGAGGTCGGCGGGCAGTGCCCGCAGATGCAACACGCCCTCACGCATGTCGGGTCGTGCACATAGAGTCCAGTGGCCCAGTCCGGCGAGAAGCTCATCGCGGGTATAGCTCGCGTGGAGGCGCAACGGGCAGGGGAACGGCAAGTCAGCCGGACGGGACACAGACCGAAGCCCGTCGTACCGCAGTTCCAGGATCTCCCGGAGTTCCTCCAGCATGGTCGGGTTCGCCCTGAGACGGTGCATCGCCTCCGCCAAGCTTGTGGCCTGCAAGTCGCGGCCCCAGAGAGAGAAATGGGCCATGAGCAGGCGCGGACGGGCCTCGTCACTCTCGAGCCAGGTTCCCAGTTCCTCATCGTTCAGACCCAGCGCCATCCTGAGTGCGGCAATCCATTCCCAATCGTCGATGTGCGCCAGCCTTCGTAGGCCCGTTGTCAGACACGCCTCGTCTGGGTCGCAGAAGTCCTCTCGCACGCCCGCACTGACACACAACCGTGACCAGGACGCGCGGCGGAGGATCGCGTCCAGTTCCAGGCCATGGTGCGAAAGGAAGTTGCCGAGCGTCAGAGGCTTCCCGGCCTCCTCCTCAAAGCTGGCGATCCGCTGGGACAACTGCCCGCGATTGGCGATCTGGACTGCCCGCCGTACGTTCTCCAGTACGTGCTGCGCCGCGACGCGCTCCATCTGCAGCGAGCAGCCCGCCGGCAGGTGCGGGAAATGCTGGCTGATCTCCTCGGTGATGTCTCCGTGCCGGCTGGTCAAGAGCGCCTGGAACTTCAGGTCAAACCGGTAGTTGCGGTGCGCCTGCCCGACGAAATCCAGAACAGTCAGGCATTCCTTCCCCTGGCTGCGGCGAAGACCGCGCCCGAGTTGCTGCAGGAAGACGGTCAGGCTCTCACTGGGGCGCAAGAATAGCACGGTGTCCACTTCAGGGATGTCGACGCCTTCGTTGTAGATGTCCACAGTGAAGATGAAGCTGATCTCTCCGTCGCGAAGACGGCGCTGCACATCGGCGCGCAATTCGGCAGGGCTGTCCCCGCACAGGAACTCAGCAGCAAGCCCCGACTCACGGAACTTGCGGGCCATGTACTGCGCGTGGGCGACGCTCACGCAGAACCCGAGCCCGCGGGCCCGTGGTGGATCGAGAAGGTACTGGTGAACCTTCTCGACGACCAACGCCGCGCGCGCGTCGTTGCCGGTGTAGAGGCCCTCCAGATCCTGGGCCAGGTACCCGCCGCGTTGCCAGCGCAACCCGCTGAGGTCTACGACGTCGGTCACGCAGAAATACTGGAAGGGGCTGAGCAGCGTACGGTTGATCGCATCGGGTAGTCTCAACTCCGCCGAGATGTGGTTACCGAAGTGAGACAACACGTCCAGGCCGTCGGCCCGTTCCGGCGTGGCCGTCAGACCAAGCAGTACCTGCGGACGGATTCTCTGCAGCAGGCGTTGATAGCTCGGGGCAGCAGCGTGATGGAACTCGTCTATGACGACGTAGTCATAGTAGTCGGGCGGAATGGACGAGGCCATGTCCTGGCTGTTGTAGGTCTGGATGGAGAGGAACAGATGATCTCTGGACGTCGGTTCACGGCCCCCGATCATCAGATCCCCGAAGTTTGCGTCGCGCATTACACCGCGGAAGGTGGCGAGGCCCTGCTTGAGGATTTCCTCGCGATGGGCAATGAAAAGCAGGCGGGGGGCGAATCCGGGATCTACTTGACGTCGCAGACTGCGCCAGTCCCTGAAGTCAAAGGCAGCCACCACGGTTTTGCCGGTCCCGGTGGCAGCGACCACAAGGTGGCGGCTGCGGCCATGGAGCGCGCGTTCCGCCGCCAACCGGTCAAGTATCTCACGCTGGTAGGGGTAAGGTTCGAGGTCGAAGAAGACCGTGGCCCCGGCATCCCCAGCGGCGCGCTCGTTGTCCAAGGCACGGCGCAGCCTATCTCGTTCCGCGTCAGAGTAGGGCTCAAACTGGTCGTCATGCCAGTATGTTTCGAAGGTCGCAGACGTCTTCTCCCACAGATATGGCTGTTCAGCCTGACTGATCTTCACGTTCCATTCGAGACCCTCGGTCAATGCGGCACGGGATAGGTTGGCTGAACCCACGTATGCGGTGCTGAAGCCGGTCTCCCGGTGGAACAGATACGCCTTCGCGTGGAGGCGCGTGTGCATCGTGTCGTAGGATACTCTGACGGAAGTGCGCGGCAGGACGCTCAGGAACTCGATGGCCTTCGCGTCCGTGGCGCCCATGTAGCTCGTGGTGATGACCCGGAGTTGGCTCCCCGCTCGCGCCGTGAACTCCCGCAATTGGTCCTCGAGCACACGGATCCCGGTCCAGCGGATGAACGAGCATAGGATGTCTACCCTGTCAGCGCTCAGCATCTCGTTTCTGAGTTGAGAGACAAGGGTGGGGTCGTGACTGGTGCCGGTCAGCAGACATCCCAGAGACAGTGGTGTACCGGGGCGGCTGGTCGGGACTGGCGCATTTGGGAAGGGCCTGCGCAACACAGCCAGAAGACGGCGTAGCCCCTGCAGACCGGGGAGGTGGTGGTCTTCATCCTGGCCAGAAGAGAGCAGGCCGATGATGGCGTTGCACACGCCCACCTGTTGGGAAAGGCGCTGGTCACCGGAACACTGCCGGAGTCTTCTCAGCAGCAGCGAGTGGATGTGGCGCGCAAGCACGACGTGACTCTCGCCCGGGTCGAGTTCCTGGCGGTCGACCTCGTAATGAGCTGGGGCGAGGGCGGCCACCATCGCCGCCAGTTCGCGATCCATCACCAAGTCGTACAGGCCAAGACGCAGCCCGTCAGTGTTGCCGGACTCGGTGCCTTTAGGCCCATGCGTCCCGTCCAGACTGCTGGCGCCGGGCTCGGGCATGCGCGCTCACTCCTTTCCTCGGGCCGTCCTACGGCGACGCCCACCCATACGCCCGCCGAAGCCCAAGGCGCCGTGCTCAGCGCGACACCCAAGTGCCGTCGGCCTACCCCCAAGCCCGGCCGACGGCCGCTTGTTACATGCCCTCAATGAGCTCAATGCGCCCCAGGTACACTGCCAGTGCCGCGAGATGGCCCGCAAGCGCGGTCTCATCATGAAGCGCATTGGCCGCAACCGCCACCACGCGCCAACCAAGCGCCTGCAACTTGGCGCGGATGATCACGTCTTTCATCTGTTGGGTCGGGTTGCCGTGGATCCCAACGGACATTCCGTCTATGTACACGGCCACTTTCTCCGCCGGCCATGCGAAGTCGGTCACGGTCATCGTCCCGTCTCCCAGGTCCACCGAAAACTGCGCCTGGTCGGGCGGAGGGAACTTCCGCTCCGCCAGGACTTCGAGGAACCGGTTCTCAGCGGGGCTCTCAGGCTGGATGTCTGATGGAGCCACAACGCCGGTCTGTGCCGGGATCTCGTGACGGTCCTGTATCTCGCCGCGCAAGTCGGACAGTATTGCCACGGCCTGCCCACGGTCGAGCAGTGGATGGTGCTGCTGATTGCGGTAGTGCTTCAGACAGCTGTAGCAGGCGCTATCGCACTCATCCGGGCATGACGAGAGGATCTCGGCCGCCCTGTCACAGATCGTGGCCCAGAACCTCGCGATCTGCGGGATGAACCCCGAGCCGCCAGGCACGGGGTCGTACAGGGCGAACTCGCAGGTATCGGCTTCTATCGGCAGCAGGATGCCCTCAAGCTCGCTGGACCCCATGTCAAGTACGTGCCCGGTGCCCAGCAGAAGCCCTTCCATGGCGTTGACGGCCTCGGATCGACCGGCGAACGGCCCCACCACGAGCACGTCGGAGGCAAGCTCAACATGCAGTGCAAAGCCCTCTACCCGGTCCGCCTTGCAGTCTTTGGTGTGGTCCTCGCGGAACCGGTCCAGGTCGGCCTGGGAAGCATACGGGCTTCGGGCGGCCCCACACTTTGGGCAGATCGGGAAGCCCGACAGCGGGTTACCGCCGACCGGGCCAAGGTTCACAAGCAGGACGCGTGCGTTGGTGTAACAGGCGATGCTGTACGCGCAGATACGTCCTTTCCATCCGCCGTCGTGCCGACCCAGCACCTTCCCGCGGATGTCAAAGGG
>JAGPGE010000237.1 GCA_018056145.1 Armatimonadota bacterium | reverse complement strand
TGGTGACAATGTGCGGATCACGGGCGAACTGATCGTTCCGATCGCGATGGAAGAGGGCCTGCGTTTCGCGATCCGCGAGGGCGGTCACACCGTTGGCGCCGGCGTGGTCACGAAGGTTATCGAGTAGTAGTCCCGCGGGCTGGAAAACTCCGGCCCCGCGATGCAGCGCCGCTCCCAGCGGGGAGCACAGGACACCTGAAACGGAGCTTCAACCATGGCGAAGACTTCGAGCATCCGGATCAAGCTGAAGGCGTTCGACCACGAGATCCTGGACCGTTCGTGCCAGAAGATCGTTGAGACCGCCGAGAGGACCGGCGCCCGCGTGGCGGGTCCGATCCCCCTGCCGACTGAGAAGCGCGTCCACTGCGTTGTGCGCCCCACGGCCCTTGGCCGGAGTTCGCGCACCATGGAGCACTTCGAGATGCGGGTGCACAAGCGGTTGGTGGACATTCTGGATTCCACGGCGCGCACGGTCGACGCCCTGATGAAGCTCGACCTGCCCGCAGGCGTTGACGTGTCAATCAAGACCACAGCGGGCTAAGCCCACGCCCCTCTCGGAGGCCGGATCAATTGGCGCTGCCGATGGGCAACACGAGCGGTGACTGATATGGCGAAGACGATTCTCGGCAAGAAAATCGGGATGACGCGCATTTTCGAACCCAACGGGGTCGAGGTTGCGGTGACGGTCGTCCAGGCCGGGCCCTGCACGGTTGTGCAGCGCAAGACCAGTGACGTGGATGGCTACGAGGCCATGCAGCTTGGTTTCGAGGAGCGTAAGCGCAGCCGGACCAATGCGCCGCTGACCGGTCATTTCCAGAGCCGCAACGTGACCCCGAAGAAGTATGTGCGCGAGTGTCGGCTGGGAGACGGGGAGGGTTATGCCTCGGGCGACCAGGTGAGGGTGGACATCTTCAAGACCGGCGACGTGGTAGACATCGTGGGGACGAGCAAGGGTAAAGGTTTCGCCGGTGGCATGAAGCGGCATGGTTTCAAGGGCGGCCCGGCCACCCACGGCTCCAAGGTTCATCGTGCCCCGCAGTCCAGCGGCGCGACCGACGCGGCCCGGGTTTTCAAGGGCACGCGCAAGCCCGGGCAGATGGGCAATGTGCGGGTCACCGCCAAGGGTCTCAAGATTCTGGAGGTCGACCCCGAAGCGAACCTGCTGGTCATCAAGGGCTCAGTTCCCGGCAGCAACGGTGGTCTGTTGATCATTACGGGCCGCGAGTAGTCACGAAGGGAAGAGTTGGCAATGCCTAACATGGCAGTTTACGACATGGCCGGCGCGAAGACGGCGGACCTGCAGGTCCCCGATGAGCTTCTCGGCCTGCCGTTCAACCCGGACCTGGTGCGTCAGGCCGTCGTGGCCGTGGATCACGCGCGCAAGAGGCGTTGTGGCAAGTCCATCCGCCGGGACGAGGTGGATATGACCGGCGCGAAGTGGTACCGGCAGAAGGGGCTCGGCCGCGCTCGCCACGGCGCGCGCAGCGCACCGACCTTCGTGGGCGGGGGCAAAGCTCACGGCCCCACGGGCGAGCAGGGCACCCACAAGATGCCGAAGCGCATGCGGCGGAAGGCAGCGGCGGTGGCCTTGTCGGAGAAGGTTCGGGACGGCAACGTCACGGTTCTGGACAAGCTGGAGCTAAGCGAGATCAGCACCCGCAAGTTCGTGGCGATTTTGCAGGCCCTCAAGCTAAGCGGCAAGATCCTGATGCTGCTGAGCACGGCCGAGGCGCGGGATGAGGTCGTGTACAAGAGTGGCCGCAATGTCGCCGATCTCACGGCCCGAGAGGTGCCGCATTTCAACACCCGTGACATCGTGTTGGCTGACGAGATCGTGATTACCCGGGCTGCGCTGGAGCAGCTGATGAAGGGTGGCGCGGACAATGCTGAATAGCCAGGACATCAACCGTTACCGCAGCATGATCCTGCAGCCCATCGTGACCGAGAAGTCCATGGAACAGTCCGAAGAGCTGCACAAGTACCACTTCCGAGTGCACCCGGACGCCAACAAGGTGGATATCCGGCACGCGATTGAGTCCCTGTTCGATGTGCGGGTCACCGATGTGAACACGATGATGGTGCGTGGCAAGAGCCGCCGGCGAAGCTACCGCTACCGGACCGGGAAGACCGCGCGTTGGAAGAAGGCCATCGTCACGCTTCGGCCCGGCGACCGCATCGAGGTCATCGAGACAGGTTAGCGGCACGCGTCTTGACCAAGGACAGCTGATGTCCAACAGGAGTGTTCCTGATGCCGATCAAAGAGCATAACCCAACCACCCCGGGGCGGCGTGAATACGCCACCGTCGACACCTCGCATCTGGATAAGAAGAAGCCGGAGCGTGCGCTGTTGTCGCCGCGGAAGAAGTCGGCCGGTCGCAACAACCAGGGTCGCGTGACCACGCGGTTCCGCGGTGGCGGCCACAAGCAGAAGACCCGCGAGATCGACTTCAGGCGGGACAAGGACGGCATCCCGGCCCGCGTCGCGGCGCTGGAGTACGATCCGGGCCGGACCGCGCACATCGCGCTGCTGCACTATGCCGACGGCGAGAAGCGCTACATTCTCGCGCCCGAGGGCCTGAAGAAGGGCGACAGCGTGGTGTCCGGGCCCAGCGTCCCGGCCCGCCTGGGCAACGCTCTTCCCATCGCCAGCGTTCCCGTGGGAACGGTAATCCACAACGTTGAGCTGACCCCGCAGCGAGGCGGGCAGCTGGGGCGCAGCGCGGGCACGGAGATCCAGCTGGTGGCTAAGGAGGGCAAGTACGCCCACCTGAAGCTGCCGTCTGGTGAAGTGCGCCTGGTGTCGGTGCAGTGCCGGTGCACCATCGGCCGCGTCGGCAACTCCGAGCACGGCAACATTCAGGACGGCAAAGCCGGTCGGCGGCGCTGGCGTGGACGACGGCCGCACGTACGCGGCGCAGTGATGAACCCCCGCGACCATCCACACGGCGGTGGCGAGGGCAAGGCACCGATCGGTATGGACAGCCCGCGCAGCCCGTGGGGTTGGAAGACTCTGGGCCGCAAGACGCGCAACAAGCGCAAGCCGTCGACCAAGTACATCGTGCGGCGCCGCAAGACCTGATAGCGGGCGTCCTGAGCCCGGACAGCGCTGGGCATTGAGACAGGCAGTATCCTGGAGGATCAGCAATGGCACGCTCAATGAAGAAGGGTCCGTACTGCGACCCCAAGCTTCTGGCCAAGATCGAGAAGATGAACGACGCGGGCGAGAAGAAGATTATCCGCACCTGGTCGCGGCGTTCCACGATCTTCCCGGACATGCTTGGACACACCATCGCAGTGCACGACGGCCGCAAGCATGTACCGGTGTATGTGACCGAGAACATGGTGGGTCATAAGCTGGGAGAGTTTGTGCCGACCCGCACGTACCGGGGCATGCGCCCGTCGCGCTCTGAGCGGACCAGCGGCCGGTAGGACAAGAGTCCGGGCTGCTCACCTGTCCGGTTACCGGACCTGGCAAAGGAGTCTACCCAAGGATGGAAGTACAAGCGATCTCCAAATGGGTGCGCAAGGGCCCGCGCAAGGTGCGGGGCTACGCGGAACTGATCCGGGGCAAGACGCCGCAGCAGGCCCAGGCCATTCTGGGGGCGGTTGCGAGCCCGTCGGCCCAGGCCCTGCTGAAGACCCTGAATTCCGCCATCGCGAACGCGGAGAACAACCACGACCTCGACCCCGAGGACATGGTGGTCAGCAAGGCCTTCGTGGACGGCGGCTTCACGATCCCGCGCATGATCGCCCGGGCTCGTGGACGGGGCGACCGGATCCGCAAGCGGACCTGCCACATCACCGTTGTTCTGAGCGATGAACAGGGAAAGGACGAGTCGTAGCTTAGACTCGGTACCCCTCATCGGGGAGTGACCTGAATGGGACAGAAGGTACATCCATACGGCCTGCGGCTGGGCATCATCCGCCAGTCTCGGAGCACCTGGTTCGCGGAGGGCAAGAAGTACCGCGAACAGCTGGTTGGCGACCTGAAGATCCGCCAGTTCCTGGAGAAGGAACTGCTGAATGCCAGCGTCTCCAACATTGCCATCGAGCGTGCTGCGGATAACATCTCCGTCACCATCGAGACCGGCAAGCCGGGCATCGTCATTGGCCGCGGCGGGCGTGACGTTGAGAAGCTGCGGCAGAAGGTGGAGAAGGTCGCTGGCCGGCGTGTGCGTGTGAACGTCGAGGAGACCAAGGATCCCGACACAAACGCGGCTCTCGTCGCCCAGAGCATCGCCCGTCAGATCGAGCGGCGCGTGTCCTACCGCCGCGCGATGCGCCAGGCCATCGACCGGGCCATCCGGATGGGCGCGCAGGGCATGCGGTGCACGGTGAGCGGACGCCTGCAGGGCGCCGAAATCGCCCGCACCGAGGCTCTCGGCCCCGAGGGTCGGGTACCGCTGCACACGCTCCGCGCGGATGTGCACTTCGGTTTCGCGGAGGCCCGGACCGGCTACGGGAACATCGGCGTGAAGGTCTGGATCTACAAGGGCGACATTCTTCCCCCGCGCAAGGTCAAGCAGTCCGACATGTACGTGCCTGAGGAAGAGGCGGAAGCGCCGGTCGAGGATGTAGTGGCCGAGGGCGCAACCGAGGATGCGGCGGCATCGGTGGAGGCGGCTTTCGAGACGCCCGCTGAAGCCGAGGCGCCGGCTGCTCCGGAGACCGTTGAAGCGCCGACCGAGAGCGTTGCGCCGGCCGAAGAGCCCGCAACCGAACCCGAGCCGGAACAGGGACAGTGATCCAACCATGTTGATGCCCAAGCGCACCAAACACAGGAAGCACCACCGTGGCCGCCGGACCGGGATCGCACGGCGCGGCGCCACGCTGAACCAGGGCGAACACGGCCTGCAGGCGCTGGAGCCTGGCTGGATCACCAGCCGGCAGATTGAGGCGGCCCGTGTGGCCATCACCCGAACCGCTGCTCGCGGCGGCAAGCTATGGATCCGGATCTTCCCGGACCACGTGGTGACGGAGAAGCCGCCAGAAACCCGTGGCGGTAAGGGGAAGGGCTCGCCGGCGTACTGGGTCGCCGTGGTGAAGCCCGGCCGGATCATGTTTGAGGTGGCCGGCCTGCCGCGCGAACTGGCGCGTGAGGCGCTGCGCAAGGCCTCGCACAAGCTGCCGATCGCTGTGAAGATCGTGTCTCGGGAGGAGGAGTAACCATGCCTGATGACGCCAAGACCACTACTGACTTTCTGGGCCAATTGAGGGACTCCACCGACGCCGAGCTTGAGCTTCGCAAGGCGCACATTATGGAGAGCCTGTTCAACCTGCGGTTCCGGCTGGCTTCCGGACAGATTGAGGACCCCAAGCGCGTGAACAAGTACCGCAAGGCCATCGCGCGGATTAACACCATCCTGCGGGCGAGGCAGCTCGGGATTGAGAGAGAGGGGTCCCGCTAAGGGGTACCGGCCATGAGTGATAAGGTCATTGCAACCCGTGAAGGCGTCGTCGTAAGTGACAAGATGGACAAGACCGTGGTCGTGGCTGTGGAGCGCCTGACCCGGCACCCACTGTACGGCCGGGTTGTGCGCCGCACGCGGAAGTTCAAGGCGCACGACGAGCGCAACGAGTGCCATGCCGGCGACAGAGTCCGGATCCAGCACTGCCGCCCGCTCAGCAAGGACAAGTCGTGGCGCGTTATCGAGATTGTGGAGCGCGCGAGGTAGGGGGTCCTTACCCAAGCTGCGTCTCTGGAGGTTAGCCGGTTGCCTGCTTTCAACACAGACCAGATCAGAAACCTTGTCCTCGTCGGACACCGCAGTTCCGGCAAGACCAGTATTGCTGAGGCGGCGCTGTTCCTGACAGGTGCGGTGGACCGCCTCGGATCGACGGATGCCGGGACGGCGGTTACAGATTTCGTGCCTGAGGAGAAGGAACGCAACCTTTCCATTTCTCCCGCGCTGTGCTACGTCCAGCACGGCGGCGGCAAGACGAACATCATCGATGCACCGGGTTACGCTGAGTTCTACTCGGAAGTCATCCCGTGCATGTGGGTGGCCGATACCGCAGTGCTGGTGCTCGACGGTATCGCCGGCGTCGAGGTCATGTCCCGCAAGGTCTTCGGGAACGCTGTCAACACCGGTCTTCCCGTGATCGCCGTGGTGAACAAGCTCGACAAGGAGCACTCAAGCTTCTCGGCGGTCGTCGACCAGATGAACGAGAGCCTGCCCGGTTGTCGCGCGGTACCGGTCCAGCTCCCGGTGGGCGATCAGGCCAGCTTCAGCGGGGTTATCGACCTGGTATCGATGAAGGCGTACATCGGCGAGGGCAGAGGTGTTCAGGCATCGGCAATCCCGGCTGAGTTGGCTGATGAGGCGGAGGCCGCGCGCGCGGCGCTGATCGAGGAAGTCGCGGGAACCGACGAGGAACTGATGGAGAAGTTCTTCGAGAACGATTCCCTCACCGATGATGAGCTCATCGGCGGCCTGAAGGCGGCCCTGAACGCGGGTTCCCTGGTTCCCGTACTGGCGACAGCAGCGACCAAGTGCACCGGCGTCGCGGCGCTTCTCGACTTCGTCCGCAACGTGGTTCCGTCTCCGGCGGAGCGTCCGGCTTGGACTGCCAAGATGCCGAACACGGAGGAGACCGTGGAGATCACCGCGGATGCCTCCGCCCCGATGCGGGCAGTGGTCTGGAAGACCATGCGCGACCCGTTCGTCGGTCGGCTGTCACTGGTGCGGGTGCTTTCGGGCACGCTGAGCAGTGACGGCCAGGCAGTGACGGTTCGCACTGGCAGCCGCGACCGCCTGTCCGGCCTCACGCTGATCCGCGGCAATCAGACCCAGGATGTGGATCGGGTCGCTGCCGGCGACATGGCGTGTATCGCGAAACTCGAGACCACGCTTACGGGCGATACGCTGTGTGACGCGAACGCCCAGGTCATTGTTGCGATGCCGAGTCTGCCCGAGGGGATGCACTCGGCCGCGATGGCCGCCGAATCCCGCGCGGATGAGGACAAGCTTTCCGGCGCTCTGGCCCAGATTGCCGAGGAAGACATCGGCTTCACGTATGAGCGCATCGCCGAGACCGGGGAGCTGATCGCCCGGGGGTTCGGCCCGCTGCACCTGCAGATCATCAAGGACCAGCTCCTGCGGAAGTTCAAGGTCAACGTGACCTTGGGCGCCCCGGAGATTCCGTACCGCGAGACCGCGCGCAAATCCGTTCGGGTGCAGGGGCGCCACAAGAAGCAGACCGGTGGCCGCGGGCAGTTCGGTGACGTTTGGCTGCGGCTCGAGCCACTGCCCCGAGGCGGAGGGTTCGAGTTCGTGGATGAAATCAAGGGCGGGACGGTTCCGACCCAGTTCATCCCGGCTGTGGAGAAGGGCGTCCGCAGCGCGATGGTTGCCGGCCCGCTTGCGCGGTATCCGGTGGTCGACATCCGCATCATCCTTGACGACGGCAGCTCCCATCCGGTGGACTCGTCGGACATGGCGTTCCAGCTGGCGGGGCAGATCGGATTCCGCAAGGCCATGGAGGAAGCTGGCCCCACGCTGCTTGAGCCGGTGGTCATGGTTGAGGTTACCTGTCCTGAGGGCATCATGGGCGATGTCATGAGTGATTTCAGCAGCCGGCGCGGCCGGTTGCAGGGCACGGAGGCGGCAGGCGGCGCGATGCAGATCGTCAAGGCGCTGGTGCCGCTATCGGAGATGTCGACATACTCGTCCGACCTGACTTCCATGTCGCAGGGCCGCGCAAGCTTCAGCATGGAGTTTTCGCATTACGAGGAAGTTCCGAACCAGTTGCAGGAAGAGATCGTCGCGCGGCGCAAAGTCGCCGATGCAGCCGACGAGTAGACAGGCCGGTGCGGTGTGAGATTCTGCCGACCTGACAAGTTGCGGTTCGAAACATTCGTCCACGAGGACTATAGCGATGATCCAGCACATGACTCGACTGAAAGTGGCGGACAACTCCGGGGTCCAGGAGGTGGGCTGCATCCGGGTAATGGGGCGCGGACAGAACGTCTACGGCTCTCTGGGCGACCAGATCGTGTGTTCGGCCAAGCAAGTGACGCCGCAGAGCCCGATCGCCAAGGGCAGCGTCCTGAAGGGCGTCATCGTCCGGTGCAAGCAGCCGGTGAAGCGGGCGGACGGCACCGAGATCAAGTTCGACGACAACGCCGTCGTCATCGTGGACGACAATGGCAACCCGCGGTGCACCCGTGTCTTCGGTCCTGTGGCTCGGGAGCTGCGTGACCGCAAGTTCATGCGGATCGTCTCGCTGGCCGAGGAAGTCGTGTAAC
>JAGPGE010000236.1 GCA_018056145.1 Armatimonadota bacterium | reverse complement strand
TTCTTCACCCCGCCCTCAGCCGAAGCCAACTGGACGCTTGCGGGCGAGACCATCGGCGCGGTGGCCGGGGTAGCGGTGGTGGCGGGCGTTGCCGGAGCGCTTGCCGCCACCGGGGTTGGCGCGGTGGCGATACCGTATCTGCTGAACCCCTACACCTTCACCGTGGCCTCGGCGGTGGGGTCTTTCATCGGCGGGAAGGTGGCCATGTGGCTGTACAAGAGCACCAACAAGGCCGCGCCCAAGCCGGACCCGGACAAGCCGATCCCGGGCCAGCCGATCCCGGGCCAGCCCGTCTCGGAGGAGCACGTCGCCCAGATCGCAATGAACCTGTCCGGGTACGTCGTTCCGCGAAGTAGCCTGCGCGTGGCCCCACTGCAGTGGGTCTGGGTCCCACCCGGCGAGTTCATGATGGGCTCTCCGAAAGGGAACTACGCACAGCCCGCACACCGCGTGCGCATCACGAAGGGGTTCTGGCTGAGCAAGTACGAAGTCACCATCGCCCAGTATGCGGCGTTCCTGACCGCCCACGGACCGGTCTACGACGAGGATGGCAATGAGGAGAGAATTTACGGTCTGGTCAGGGTAGACGAGGGCTGGTGGATATCCCCCGGCCGTGAGAACTATCCAGTGGCCTCGTTGAGCTGGAGCGCAGCGAAGGCGTACTGTGACCATTACGGCCTGCGCCTGCCGACGGAGGCGGAGTGGGAGTACGCCGCGCGGGGCACAGATGGCAGAGCGCTCCCATGGGGGGACACACTGGATCCGAGCCGATGCGTGAACTTGCTGAACGGGGAGCCGTACGCCGAGGCCATGCCTGTAGGGAGTGTCCCTGCCGGTGACAGTTGGTGCGGGGCTAGCGATATGGCCGGGAATGTGCAGGAGTGGTGCCAGGACTGGTGGGGGCAGTTCTACTATGACGTGTCGCCGGTTGATGATCCCCCCGGCCCGGTGACGGGCCAATACCGGATAGTGCGCGGGGGATCCTTTATCCACTATGTATGGGAGTGCGCCTCATTCCACCGCAGGTTCTACAGCCCGAACGCGAGGGGCGGCAGCCTCGGCTTCCGCCCCGTCCGTACGCCGTGAGCCAGTGGGTGCCCCGACCGTCCATGGCACGGGTCCTCGTGCAGGCGCCGCGTCGACAGGCTGACAACCCAACGAGAACTGCCAAGCGCCCCCGGACCCGGGGGCGCTTGCGATTCGTATGCCGGGCATGTTCATGATCTCGGAGGTGGAAGTCCTCTACGGTATCGGAGACCGTAACCGTTAAGCGAAGGCAAGGGCGTCGCCGCGAGGCGGGGTCTGAAAGAAGCCTTAGCCACAGCCACGACCTGACGAACAGAAATCGGATAGAAGGCATCGGGCGCCGGGTGAGCTGGCGAATGACAGTGAAACCCGAGGTCTCCAAAGGCGGCCCGGTGTAAATCCGGCAGGTGCGGGGCGAAAGATCATGGGCCTATCCCGGGAGATCTGCCTGTCTGCCACAGATGTGGCTACCTGATCGGCAACGGTCGGGGATGGGCGGGCAGAAGTCAGCAAAGGCCATAGTACCTCGCCGTCTGAGGGAAGGGCTGAACACCAGCTACAAGGACCCACGTGAGGGATCGGACACGTCATGCGGCAGAAAACCAGGCAACTGGCCTTCGACTGGGGTGAGGACGGTGAATTCCGTCCGGGCCTCAGTGAAGGGCTCGACACGTGCCTGCCGCCTTCACGCACGGGAGCCTTGGCGCACGGCCTGATGGAGGCTGTGGTTGCCGCCGACAATATGCGGCAAGCTCTGAAGCGCGTCCGCGCGAACAAGGGCAGCCCCGGCGTCGACGGGATGAGTGTCGACGAACTGAAGGGCTACCTGACGGACGCGTGGCCGCAAATCCGCAAGGCCCTGCTGGAGGGGACATATCGCCCGCAGCCGGTGAAGCGGGTGGACATTCCGAAGCCGGATGGCGGGACACGACAGCTGGGCGTCCCGACAGTGTTGGACCGGCTGATCCAGCAGGCGCTGCTGCAAGTGCTGTTCCCGCTGTACGAGCCCATGTTTTCTCCCCACAGCTACGGCTTCCGTCCGGGCAGAAATGCCCACCAGGCTGTGGAAGCGGCCCGCGGATACGTGGCGGAAGGGAAGATGTGGGTGGTGGACCTCGACCTTGAGAAGTTCTTCGACCGGGTGAACCACGACGTGTTGATGGGCCTTGTCCGGCAGCGCATCGGCGACCGGCGCGTGCTGCGCCTGATCCGCCGGTACCTGCAGGCCGGTGTCCTGTTCAACGGCGTGGTGACGGACCGGTACGAGGGCACACCTCAGGGCGGTCCGCTGTCTCCGCTGCTTGCCAACATCCTGCTGAACGAGTTGGACAGGGAGCTGGAGCGCCGAGGCCATTGCTTCTGTCGGTACGCCGACGACTGCAACATCTACGTCGGCAGCCGACGCGCGGGCCTTCGCGTGATGAGTTCGGTGACGGAGTTCCTGGAACGCAGGCTGCGATTGCGAGTGAACCGCGACAAGAGCGCGGTTGCCCGTCCGTGGCATCGCAAGTTCCTTGGCTATCGGATCATCATGCAACGTGAAGTGCGCCTGACCATCGCCCCGGAAAGCCTGCAGCGCGCGAAGCACAAGATACGTTGCCTCACGCGCCGCAATCGGGGAGTGAGCCTGGAGCGAGTGCTGCAAGAGCTGCGGACGTTCACCGACGGTTGGGTGACGTATTTCCGCTACGCGCGCAGCCCTTCGCTGTTCAGGGAGTTGGATCAATGGATCAGGCGTCGCCTGCGGTGCTACGTGTGGAAGCAGTGGAAGAAACCTCGAAACCGAGCGCGGGAACTGATGAAGGCGGGCGTGGCCCCGGACCTGGCCTGGAGGACGGCCTATAGTGGGGCGAGGCTGTGGCGTATGGCGGGAAGCCGCGCCCTGACCCAAGCACTGAGCAATAGACGACTTGCGGAACTGGGCTATCACAGCCTACTTGAACGGTACGAGGCGCTTGCCGCTGCGTGAACCGCCCGGTGCGGACCCGCATGCCGGGTGGTGTGGGAGGCGGGGCCGGCAACGACCCCGCCTACCCGATTGGAGGACACCGTGCAGGCAATGTCCGCGGATCACAGGGAAAGGGTCGTGGGTCACAGAAGCGGCGTAACCCTCTGCCGCGTCCCTCCCCACGTCGCCGAGCGTTTTCGTGTGCTGCGTTGGAGGGTGTGTCCAATAAGTACTTCTGTGGTTCACTCCGCAGCCTGGCTCAGGTGCCACATGCCAGCTCCCGAGACAGCCTATCCTCCCATAGCCTCGTCCATCGACACGAAATAGACTCTAAAATACCCTCAAAAAGTCATGATATGGGTTTCCCGCTGCTTGCTGAAACGCGCTACCCTGTCCCTGTTCAGAGTGCCCGAGAAGTCGCAGGGCATGACATCGGGGAGAGCACGCAATGCCTGCACGACACGCGCGGAACGATGCCCAGCCCACCCTCTTCGATGCAGACGCGGAATCGTCCCCCGTCCCCGGAGACGGCGACCGACCGGTCCTCACGGCGCCCAAACGGGCGCCGGCCGGAAGCACGGGTCCTGAGTTGGCGGCAGTCTGCGACCAGTTCCTGCTGCACCTGGCCAACAGTCGCCGCTGCAGCCCCCGAACCATCGAGGCCTACGCGTCGGACTATCGAAAGCTGAGCCGCCTCCTCGCCCAGGCCGGGCACTCCCTCGAGGTGCCCGAGATCACCACTGGCGACCTGCAATTGTGTGTCGCCCGCCTGAACCACCTCTCGCCACGGTCCGTCGAGCGCCTGATCTACGCCGTGTCCTCGCTGTTTCGGTATCTGCAGCGGCTGGGCATTGTCGCCACCAACCCCGCCGAGTTGGTTGACCGGCCCAGACGTGAGCATTGCCTGCGTTACACACCGTCGAGGGCCGAGGTTGGCAGGCTCCTCAGCGGCTGCACCACGCCCACTGAATTCCTCATCGTCGCGCTCCTGTCTCACTGTGGGCTGCGCCGCTCCGAACTGCTGGGACTGAATGTAAGTGATCTGGCCGCTGACTTGACTTCCCTTCGCGTACGCGGCAAGGGGCGCAAGGAGCGCGCCATTCCCCTGCACGAGAGCCTCCGGGAGCCGCTGCGGAAGCACCTTGCGGTTCTGGCGCCTGACGAGGATGCGCTCATCCGGAACCAGGCGGGGAAGCGGATGTCGGCCACCACGCTGCTGCGCCTGTTCGCGCGGATCGCCGGGTCTGCAGGCCTGGAGAAGACGGGGCTGTCGCCCCACTCCCTCCGGCACTACTTCGCCACGGAACTGCTCCGCTCGGGGGCTGATCTGGCCACGGTGGCCGAACTGATGGGGCACACGAATATCAGCACGACTTCGATCTACCTGCACAGCGATCCATCCACACGGCGCGAAGCGGTCTCCCGGCTGCCGGGCATCGGCAGTGGTAGCCGGGTGTTCGGCGAGGCTGCATAGACGCCAATCGAGAGCCAGGGAAAGGACAGGTGCCCATGCGCGACATTGCGCCGAGTAAACCGAGAGACGAAGGCGAGCAGCTGACTCCGGACGGATGCGAAGGGCCGACTGAAGAAGAGACTGACACGCACATGCGTCGGGTCGCAGAAGCGCTGGCCGGGGCGGCAGTCCGGGCCGTGATGAGGCGTTGGGCGCAGCAGGACGACCCCCATGCAGGGAAGACGACGGAAGTGGGAGAGTGAGGACGTGGGTGCTCATGTGCGGCCCCATCCCCGATTCCCCGCCAGCGAGGGAATCATGGGCGCGCGAGACGCAGATCCGGCGTAACCAATAAGCTGATGTGAGACACACGGCGCGCCGGACCGAATTGTCCGCAGTGGGGCAGGGATGGCAGGCAGGGCCGATTCGGTTAGCCAGGCGCTTCTCTTATACTCCCGCGGTCTATCAAGTGGATGACAGAGGGTTATCAAACATCTATTTGATAGAACAAATGTAGATGAAATACTGTATAATGCCAGCGAGGCAAGAACGTCGTTCCAACCAGTCCACGGGCCGAGAAAGGCCCACGAGCAGACGGAGGGACAACCATGCTCGCAACTGTCAGGCGCCAGGGGCCGGTTCGCGTGGCGGCTTACTGCCGTGTCTCTACGGAGGAGCAGGCCAGTGAAGGACACAGCATTGGGACCCAGAAAGCCCAGATAGAGGATTGGTGCCGACAGCATCTGGCCGACCAGTCCTACGCGCTGACCCCATACGTTGACGAAGGCTACAGCGGGAAGCTGAGTTGGGAGGCCCCTTCCGCCGGCAACCGCCGGTTTCGCCCAGAACTGGCTCGGCTGGTGCATGATGTCCACGAAGGCAGGCTGGACCTGGTCGTGGTATACCGCATTGATCGGCTGACCCGCTCGATGGCGGTCTGGGCCCGGTTCATGGACGAGTGCCTTGCCGATGGCCGCGTCCGTTTCGTGAGTCTGTCGGAGAGCATCGACTTGTCACGGACCGACGGGCGCCTGACTGCGAACATGCTCGCAGCCGTGGCCAGCTTCCAACGAGACGTGATCTCAGACAACGTCCGTGACGCCCTCCGCAAGCGCAAGCTTGACGGCCTACCCGTGGGCATGACGTACGGATGGAGGAGCGTCCCGCAAAGTTCTCCGGGGGCCCGTCCGACTGTCGAGCCGGACCCTGAGCAGGCGCCGTGGGTGCCGCGAGTCTACGCCTGGTTCCTCA
Source organism: Armatimonadota bacterium (assembly GCA_018056145.1). GTDB lineage: Bacteria > Armatimonadota > Zipacnadia > Zipacnadales > JABUFB01 > JABUFB01. The sequence goes on along the minus strand of JAGPGE010000236.1, from coordinate 2,624 downwards.
AGGGCTGGAGTACACGGCGCATTGCGCGACAGCTGAACCGAGAGGGCGCCCCGGCCTTCCGCAATGGCGAGCGCTGGCTTCACGGCAGCGTTGCTCGCCTCCTCAGTAATCCGTTGCACTGTGGCTATCTGGATGTCGACGGAAAGCTCATTCGGGCACAGGCGTACGACATGCGGCTGATCGAGAGGGACACGTATGATGAGGCCATGCGCATCGCCTCTCGCAGACGGCGCGACGGCAAGTGCCCGTCATCGGGCGACACAGAGATTCTCTACAAGATAGCGCGGTGTGGGCGGTGCGGCCAACGTCTGGGCGCAATGAGGACCAAGAGCGCCAAAGGCGCGCGGTCGTACCGCTGCAGGGGCTCAGACGCGGACGAACGCGTCTTGTGTCAGGGATGGCAGAAGGATGCCCGACTGGTGGACCGCGTGGTACTGAAGCATCTCTCCGGTTTCGTCAACCGATCGGAGTTCCGCCAGCTCCTCGACGAGGAAACACGGCACCAGGTACTGGATCTTCAAGTCAGTGATCTCCACGCACAGCGAGAGCAGTTGTCGCAGGCGATCGCCCGAGTCGAGGATGCCAAGAAGCGTCTTCTGCGCGCATACACCAATGGACACATCGATGAGGCGCTGTACGACCTTGAGGCCGCCAAGATCCAGCGAGACCTGGCGGATCTCACTGGCCAACGGGGCGAGGTCGACCTACGCTGCGCGGCCGGTGATCTGCGGGAACGCATGCTCGAGGAGGTGCAGCGCGCCGTAACGCAACTGCCAGAACTCTGGGAGCACATGAACCCCGAAGAGCGGCGCCACATATTGCAGGAGGTGATCGAGTACTGCTATGTGGACCCCCTGGAAGACAGGATGCATCGGGTAAGGCTCAAGTTCCACTTCCTCCCAGAGATCACAGAAGAGCTCCCCTGCGCCAAGTCGCGAGCCACTGGGCTGTTCGATGATGTCGCGCACCTCACGCCGCGCGAGCTGGCGTACCTGACTCTGGCCTCGGATGGTCTATCGGACAAAGACATCAGGACCCACTGGCAAGTCACCTCACAGGCAACGTACTTCCTGCGCCGAAGCATCCTGAACCGGCTCGGCACGGAACGCATCGAGGACGCCGTCGAGCTGGCGCGAGGCCGCATTGCGAACGAACGGGACACGCTGCCGCTGGGGCCGACTTCGTGGCACGGAACGCGTGTGAAGTCTGGGATCATGCAGCCCAGGGCTGAGGAAGCGCTGGTCCGTCTCATGGACGGGAAGTCGCTGGATGAGATCGCGTACGAGATGGGCATCAGACCCAATACCGTAGAGAGCCACCTGTGGAGAGCGCGAACGGCCCTGAACTGCAATAGCCTTGAGGAGGCCGTCGCTGCCTACCTTGAGCAGAAAGGGGGGCGGCTGCCCGACTACGGCCAGCGGCTGCCACTGGAAGCATGAGCATGCCGCAGAGACGCCGGGGTGGGGTAAGTGGCCGCTAGCACGTCCGCCCACGTGCCCGCACCGCACGCCGAGGAGCCGGCCATCCGCCAATCTCCTCGGGGCGTTCTGGGGCAGTCCAGCACCGCCACCGCCTCGACTCCGACGAGCCAATCGGGCCGGACCAGTGCGCTGACCGCAACCAGGGTCGCGGCCGGTTAGGACGGGGTGACAGACTCCGACCGCGTCTCGACGACGCCCCTGTAGTCGTCCATATTGGTGAGGAACGTGGTCAGTCTCACGACGCGGGTCTGTCGCCGCCGGTTTGCTGGACGATGGCCTTGATGTTCCGGAACACTTGGTGCGCCTGGGCACGGAAGTCGCTATCGTCGTCCGTCCGGCATTCGGGGTCGGTGGCAACCTGCCCAGCAACGGACAGGACTCGGATACCCGACACCTCCACGCCCTGGGCGTACTCTGCGACCCGCTTTGGCACTGTGTCAGGCTGGCTCTGTCTGCGCTGCGGGTTCTCCGCTTCTTCCGGCCCTACCTCATTCCGGCCACCATTCCGGTGTCGCGGGCTGGAAGACCCCGCGGTGGATGGAGATGGCATACAGTGGCACCCAGTTGGCTACGAAGCTGCCCTCGTAGCCCGTGGGTGCGCCGTCCCACCGGTGGAACTCCACGCCGCTGCCCACGCCTCCGTTGAAGTGGCCCCGCTCGTAGCCCAGCTCCAGGTCAGCCACGATGCCCGCCGCGGCATCCCCCAGACCGTAGGTGTCCAAGGCCCGGAGGTAGTACATCCCGAAGCACGGCGCCATTGCCCCGTCGGTGTAGTTCTCGAAGGTGGGGGTGAAGCGGCCGTGGATTCGCGGCAGCATGTGGTCGGTCGCCGGGATCGGGCGCAGGTTGAAGGGGAGCCCGAAATGCGCGTGCCCGGCGTCGACTGCGTGGCGCAGGGCTTCCAGGCGCTGCAGGGCTTCGGTAGCGCGGTCGGGTGGCAGCAGGCCGAATGCGCAGGCTACTCCGTTGACCCACAGGTAGGCGGCAGCGTGCAGTTTGCCATCGCGACTGCGCCAGCCCGCCACCCATCCGGTGTCCGGGTTCAGCAGGTGGCGAGGATAGGCCTCGCGCAGCGCTTCGGCGGCCTGGGTGCATCGCGCAGCCAGCGCCGTGTGCCCAAGCTCCCGCAAGAGCGGCGTGGCA
>JAGPGE010000235.1 GCA_018056145.1 Armatimonadota bacterium | reverse complement strand
AACACGTTCACTTCTTTACGCTCGACACGGCGCACGCCGCCCTGGAAAAGGCCGGTTGGGAACTGGTCCGCCCGCCCATCATCCGCCCGTCCACCATCGGCTGGCGCCTGTGGATGTGGATCCCTGAGCTCATCTACGAGATGCCCCGGGAGATCATCCGCGAACCGATCACCCGCAATGGGAAGCTGTCCAACATGCACCTGTTCGCCCGGGCCGTGTGACGTCCGGGCCCGAGGGAACGCCATGAACGAGTCCGAGAGCGCCCTGATCCAGGCTGTGGCGGATGATCGCGACCGCATCGTCGATCTGTGCCGCGGCCTGTGTCGCATCAACACCGTGAACCCCTATGCGGGCGATGCCCGGGCTTGCGGGGAGAAGGCCGGGCAGGAGTTCCTCGCGCCGATCCTCGAAGCCATGGGCGCCCGCGTGACCCTCTTCGACTGTCCCGATGATATCTATGCGCGCATGGGCGTCCTCGGCCCGGCGGAACGCAACTTCCGGGACAGGCCGAACCTCGTGGCCGAGTTCGATTTCGACGAAGCCGGGCCAACCGTGGTCATCAATGGGCACATGGACACGGTGGGGATTGACTCCATGTCCATCGACCCGCTGGCTGCGGAGGTGCGCGACGGGCGCATCTGGGGACGCGGCACCAGCGACTGCAAAGGCGGCATCACCACCGCCGTGAGTGCATTGCATTGCCTGGCTGAGTCCGGTGCGAACCTGTGCGGGCGGGTGATCTTTGAGAGCGTGGTGGACGAAGAATGCAATGGCAGCGGCGCGGGGACCCTCGCCTGCCTGGACGCCGGATACACCGGGGATGTGGCGGTGTTCGTAGATGGCAATGATGACGCCCTCACCCTCGGGTGCAGCGGTTGTCTCACGGCGGACCTGCACGTGGAGGGGCTCGAAGGCCATGCCGCATACGGCACGGGCGTCTCGGCCATCGAGAAAGCACTCGCGGTGAAGGCCGCGATCGATGAGTTCAAGCGCGACCGGGAGCGTGAGCGGCCCGATGCCCGGGTGAATCTCGGCATCTTCCGCGCGGGCGTGCATCCCGCGGTTGTCCCGGGCTCCGCGTATCTATCACTGAACTGCGTCTATGAGGTAGATGAGGCTGCGCGGGCGCTGGAGCGAAGGGGTATCTGGGGAGCGGGGCCGATCCGGGAGGACTTCGAAGCGCGCATCCGGGTGGCTGAAGCGACTGACCCGTGGCTGGTCGAGCACCCTTCCCGCATCACGTGGGTCAAGGATCTCATCCCCTTCAGCGGCCCCGAAGATATGCCCCTCGCGAGCCGCGTTGAGGGCGCATACTCCGCCGTCAACGGCAAGTTGCCCACGCGCCAGCATATGCTGGGCTGGAGCGACGCCTCATACTACTCCGCGCTTGGCCGTATGCCCACCGTCCTGTACGGTCCCGGCGTCACCGGCAAGCCCCATTCCCCGGACGAATACGTAGAGATCGACAACCTCGTGCGCTGCACCCAGGTGCTTGCCCTGTTCCTGCTGAGAGAGCTTGCCTGACAAAGGGGAACGCCCGGACAGGCGGGCGTCTGTCCGGGCGTTGGGGGGGAGGGTACGGCTTGCTGCGAACTGCCGGGGGCTATCCCGTGTACCACTCGCGGGGGTAACTGGAGGACCGGGTGAGTGGCTTCACATGGCCGTCAGCCCACAGCACGTTGCATGTATCGTTGTGCCGCCACCATTCCTTGCGCTGCGACTCGTTCGGGTACTGCGTGAGGTTCGTGGTCTGACCCGCGGCCGGACAGAGGGTGTCGCCGTTGTCGTCCAACCGCGTCTCGCCTGCATCATGGGCCAGGACAAACTCGGCGGGCTTCTCCACACTCCACATCCGAACCTGGTTGCCCTCAGCGTGGTAGTTCAGACCGTAGCCGTAATTGGCCTGGATCGTCTTTGAACTCGGGCAGCGCCAGATCTGCTGGTTCTTGGCGTACGGCTCGTAGTAGTGTCCCCAGTACCATCCACAGCCGGCCGCACCTGTTGTCCACGAGTTCCCGTTGGCGCGCGCCTGTGGATGAGCGGCACTGCAGGGGTGGTTGTACCCGTCGTAGTCGTTTTGGTACATGGACATCGCAAGCCCGATCTGCTTCAGGTTGCTCTGGCAGGAGGCCTGCTGCGCCTTCTCTCGGGCCTGGGCGAAAACCGGAAAGAGGATGGCGGCGAGGATCGCGATGATCGCGATGACCACCAGCAATTCGATAAGGGTGAAACCATCTCTGCGCATGGGCGTCTCTCCGTTCCTGGATTATGCGTCACGTCGCACGGTCAGGAGATTACATGCGCGGTGTTAAGCAGGGCTTATCTCGAGGATAAGGGCAAATGAGGAGGAAGTTAAGAGAGGAAGAAAGCCGGTCAGTCCGCGCCTTCGGGTTCGGCGAGGAAGACCTCGCGCGGCTCCGCCATTCTCAGCGCGACAACCAGGGCGGCCAACGAGACGACGGTTGCGAAGCCGAACAGGGGCAGGTAACCGGTTCTCGGCGCCAGCCAGCCCACCGCAAGGGGCAGCAGGCTCAGGGGCAGCAGGAAGGCATTCCCGAAGCCGATGTATGACGGGCGCTTCGCGGCAGGGGCGATGTCCAGCAGGTAGTTGAACTCCCCGGTCTCGCGCCCCGATGTGATCAGCCCGAAACCGCAGAACACGCCGCCGAGAAGGAATATCTCCGCCCGGCTCGCGGGAGTGCCGGGGCCTGCCGCGTAGTCCAGCCACGCGCACGTCGCGGCCAGCGCGAAAGTGGCGAAATTGACGACGGTGGTCGTCACGATCACCGCGCGGTTCCCCAACCGGTCGCTGATTCGGCCGAATACCACTGAGGAGAGCATCTCGCTGACCAGTTTCACGCTCAGGAACAGGGCTGCCCACTGGTCCGCGAGGTCCAGCGCGACTTTCCCGAAGGCGATGAAAAACGCCGGGAAGGCCTGCGTGATGCCCATGGTCAGGCGCAGCCACTGAAGCCGCTGGTAGAGCGGATCGCGCTGGAACACCCGAATGCCCCGGGCGAAGTGGTGGCGCAGGGTAAGTGTCCGGCGCGCGGCATGTGCTTTGGGCTCGCGGGTGAGGGAGAACGTTCCCCAGGCGATGGCGAAGAAGAGAATGCTGGTCAGGTACAGCGCCCCGTAGTTCGCCGGGAACTGCAGCGGCGACCCAGGCCCGAGAAAGTGATTGACCAGCGGAGTGGCGATCAACAGCGCGAGAATCATGCCCAGGAACTTGCGCCCGATCATCAGGCTCCCGCGCCGGCTGCTGGGCACCGAACGCGCAGTGACATCCATCCAGGCCAGTTCGGCAACCCCGTTCAGCAGCATCCACAAGAAGAGCCCTGACAGGAAGGCCAGCAGCACGAGGCGCGGGTCGCGGTCGACGCCAAGGAATAGCGCAGATGCGCACAGTCCCATGGCCAGAACGCGACCGACCGAGCCGGACATGTACAGCGGCATCTTGTGCGGAACGGCGTCCATCACCCGGGACATCAGCAGTTGGGTGGACACGCGCCCCAGGTCCTGAACCGCTTGCACCAGCCCGACCGCCCACTCGGCGCCCGCGAGTTTGAGCACCAGCAGGGGCAGGACCGTGCCTGCGTCCGAGGTGCGCATGGCCACCGCCGAGAAGGCGCCATTGATGACGTTCAAGATGAAGTTGCGCCGCTGCAGGGGAACGGCGATGTCGGTGCGATGTTTCGACTCGGCCAAGGTGATCTCGCAGTCTCGTGTGATGCGCGGGTCGGGACGCCCCCACCAGGCAGGACGTGCTTACCGGCTCAGACGCTGGATGAGTTGGGCGTCGGACTGGTCGGCGGCAGTGGCCTTACCCACCTCGGTGAGGGGAGTGGTCGCCAGCTTACCAGCAATCTCCCCCACCACCACGCCGCCTGTGCCCTCGGATACGAGCTGGACCGCATACGCACCCAACCGGGACGCCAGGATCCGGTCGCGGGCAGTCGGCGCGCCCCCGCGCTGGATGTGCCCGAGAATGCAGGTGCGGAACTTCAGGTCGCTAAGGTGCTGCAGGCGCTGCTTGAGGGCCTCCGCGCCCCCGAGTTCGTCTCCCTCGGCGCAGACGATAATGCTGCTGGCGCGTCCCGCGGACTTGCCGGCGTTGAGGCGCTCCGCCAGCGCGCGGTAGTCGGTGGGCGTCTCGGGTATGCACACTTCCTCCGCTCCGCCCGCAAGGGCAGCCGCCAGGGCAATCGCGCCTGACCCGCGCCCCATGACCTCCACGATGAAGGTGCGCTCGTATGACTCGGCGGTGTCGCGGATGCGGTCGATGGCCTCGAGGGCAGTGTTGACCGCGGTATCGAAGCCAATCGCGTAGTCCGAGCCACTTGCGTCATTGTCCACGGTGCCCGGAATCCCGACGCACAGGCCGTCCCACAAAGCACTCAGGTCCCGCAAGCCCCGGAAGGTTCCGTCGCCGCCGATGGCTACGAGCGCGGTGACCCCGAAGCTGCGCAGAGTTTGGGCGGCTCTGGCAAGCCCCTCGGCCTTCTCGAACAAGTCGCACCGGCCGGCCCCGAGAATCGTGCCCCCGCGCTGAACCGTGTTGGAGACCGAGTTGTGGCCCAGGGGGATGAGCTCGCTGGACACCAGGCCATTGTAGCCGTGGCGGGAGCCGAACGCTTCCCAGCCACGGTTCAGGGCGCAGCGCACGACAGCCCGAATGCAGGCGTTCATTCCGGGTGCATCGCCGCCGCTTGTGAGGACCGCAATCTTCATCCGCACACCCCTCCATCTCCCCGAGCGGGTCGATTTCGCCCGCCTTGAGACAGCGGGTGGATTGTACCACGCCCACCGGAGCGCGCAAGGCCCGAGAGTGTGGAGGGTCTGACCGCGGCCAGTGGGTGGGGCATACCGTCCGGGCGCGATCCCCTCGCCGACCCCGCGCCGCAATGCCGCAGGCCGTTGCCGTACCCTCACAGACCGCTCCGGGGGCTGTGAGGCAAGACCCAGGACCGTAAGGCGCGGAAATGCTCAGGCCGGCGATCAGATGACAGGTGACTACCCGCGGAATCGAGTCCGACCCGCGTGTGGAGGGAGGATCGTGGAACGGCTGTCTCACCCCTCGGCGCCCAACTCCTTCTCGGCAAACTCGAGCGGTCGCATCGCTTGGGATGAGGGGGGCGGGGGAGACGCGCGACCCGCGCGGCAGGGACTTTGTGAAGAAAAGCACTTGCATTTCCTCTCGCCGATATATAGACTTATTACTGTCCGGCGGGCGAGCGCCTCAGGCGCTTTCCGCGCTGGACAGGACAACTCACGGAGTCCCGCCCGCAGCCAGGGGAAACCCGCAGCCAGGGAGAGACGCCACCGCTGCTCACGCAACGACCAGCGCCCCACGCACCGGCGCTCTGTGGCCGTCTTCCCTCGCGGGAGACGGCTTTCGTGTTTTGAGGGAGTGCATGAGCAAGCGAGTCGGCGTCATTGTCTGCATCATCGAGGAGCCGGAGCAGCACTCCGACCTGTTCAACGCTGCTCTCCACGGCTTCACCCACCTCATCCGCGGCCGCATGGGCTGCCCCTTCCATGAGCACGGCATCGGCGTGGTCTCCCTTACGGTGGTTGCCACGGTGGACGAGATCAACGAGCTTACCGGGCGGCTTGGCAATGTGCCGGGCGTGCAGGCCAAGACCGCCATCAGCAGGCGTGAGATCGACGATTGACGGGTCGGCCGCATGGCCGGGAAAGGGATGCATCGAGCATGGCGACCGCACAACTTCCTCCCAGACTGCAGCAGTGGGTGGACGGGGTCATCAAGCCGGAAGAGATTGACCGCTACCTCGACAACGGCAAGTGCTTCATCGACGAGGCCGCGATCTGGCGGACCCTCGAGGAGAACCGCAATCCAGACGAGAAGCGCATCCGCGACATCATGGACAAGTCGCTGGCAATCCAGCGGCTGGACCCGGATGAACTGGCCGCCCTCCTGCACTGCACCGATGAGGACCTCTGGCAGGAGATCTACGCAACCGGCCTGGAGATCAAGCGCAAGGTCTATGGCCGGCGCATTGTCTTCTTCGCGCCGCTGTATGTGGCCAATCTCTGCGTGAACAACTGCGCCTATTGCGGCTTGCGGCGGGAGAACAGCGCCATCGTCCGCCAGCGCCTGAACATGGACCAATTGCGCGGCGAGGTCCGCGCGCTTGTGAGCAAGGGGCACAAGCGGCTCATCATGGTCTACGGCGAGCATCCCAGCACCGATGCGGATTACATCGCCGAGACGATCAAGGTCGCCTACGAGACCAAGGTGGGCAATGGCGAGATCCGGCGGGTCAATGTGAACGCCGCCCCGCTGAGTATCGAGGACTTCCGCAAGCTGCATGAGGTGGGCATCGGCACCTACCAGGTGTTCCAGGAGACCTACCATCTGCCCACCTACGAGAAGCTGCACCCCGCCGGGACACTCAAGGGCCACTACCTGTGGCGCCTATATGCCCTGCACCGGGCCCAGGAGGCGGGCATCGACGACGTGGCCATCGGCGCCCTGTTCGGCCTGTATGACCACCGCTTCGAGGCCATGGGCCTTCTCGCGCACGCCATCGACCTGGAGAAGCATTTCAACGGCGTCGGCCCGCATACCATCAGCTTCCCGCGCATTGAGCCTGCGGTGAACACCCCGTACCTCGAGAACCCCGAGTACAAGGTGCCCGACGATCAGTTCAAGAAGATCGTCGCTGCCCTGCGCCTAGCGGTTCCGTACACCGGGATGATCCTGACCTGCCGCGAGACCCCGGAAATGCGGCGCGATGTGATCAATGTGGGCATCACCCAGATTGACGCCGGTTCAAACATCTCCATCGGCGGGTACCAGGAGGAGCAGGCGCGCGGCGAGAAGCAGCAATTCATGCTCTCCGATAGCCGCCCGCTGGATGATGTGGTGCGCGAGCTGGCCGAGAATGGCATGATCACCTCCTTCTGCACCGCGGGTTATCGCTGCGGGCGCACCGGCGAGTACTTCATGAAGATCGCGAAGGCCGGCAAGGCCCACTGCCAGTGCATGCCCAACGCGATCCTGACCTTCAAGGAGTACCTACTGGACTACGCTTCGCCCGAGACCCGCGCGGTGGGCGAGCCCCTGATCGAGAAGGAGATCGCGCAGTTGCCCGTCGAGGAACTGCGCCAGTTCGTGCGCGACGCCATCGCCCGCATCGAGGCCGGGGAACGCGATGTCTACGTCTGATGACCTGAAGTCCGCGCTCGAGACCGAAGTCGAGCGGTTCCGGCACATGTACCCGAACAGCACCGTGCGCTTCGCGGAGATTCTGGGCAAGCGCATCAGTCACGTCGCCGGGCCCACCGATGAACTGCTGGTGGGCGAGGTGCGCTACCCGGTAAACGACCGGCTGGTGATGTTCGTGACCAATGGGGACGGGCTCACGGAAGAAGACCTGAGACGGTTCGCGGTGCAGGTGGCGTGGGTGGTAAGCTGAGGGCAGAATCCGCGGGATGAAACCACAGGGGCAGTCTCCGGGATGAGCCGGTGGCCGCCCCTGTTGATTCAGTGGACCGGATCCCATGCCGCCTCTGCCCGGACCTGGGGGTCACGGTTGTGCCCGCCGTCCAGGACACGGGCCCGTGACACGCAAGCACGAATCTCCGGGGTGGCGTGCGGGGCCCTGTCGGCTGGGAGGCGCCGACATTCCGCACCTGGCCCTGGCGCTGAACTGCGCGCGTCCCCGTCCCGGGGCCCATCGCTCAGCCCTTCACGATTTCCCACTTCACGTCGATCTCCGCCACAGCGCGCAGCATTGCCTGGGCCGAGCAGTAGGTCTCGCTGGACAGATCAATCGCCCGCTTCAGCTTGCTCTCCTCCACATCGCCGGAGACCACGTGGGTGATGGTGATGCTGGTGTAGATCTTGGGGTCCTCGTCGCGGCGGATTCCCTCGACTTTCACCTGGTACCCGGTGACGTTCTGGCGCATCTTGCGCAGGAATGAGATCACATCCATCCCCGTGCAGCCGGCGAGTGCCACCAGCATGACGTGCATGGGCCTCGGGCCGAGATTCTCCCCGCCATGGTCCTGGCTGGCATCCAGGACGATGGTGTGCCCGGTGGGCAGTGCGGCATCAAAGGCCATGCCTTCGAGGTCTTTGAGAGTCAGTTCAACGGCGACGTTTTCGGGCATGTGATGGCCTCCCTGGTGAGGTTGGTTTGGTGTAGAAGACGATGGTCGCCTCGCGCCCGACGCGCGAGTCTGTCTAGTGTAGCAGCGGGCTTGCCCGCGAGTGGCTTGCCTCGGAGCACCAACGACGTCGCGAGTACTCCAGGGGCTTCAGTACCTGTTTGGCGCCCCGAAGGAAAAAACCTGCGTCGCAAGAAGGAGAATGCAGAGAAGTCTAGAAA
>JAGPGE010000234.1 GCA_018056145.1 Armatimonadota bacterium | reverse complement strand
CCCTGAGGCTTCGCCTGACCGGTCCAGATCAAACCCGTCCCAGATGCGTCGGAGTAGTGAATCTCCGAACGCAACGCGCCACCCACTCCGCCGGAAGCCACCCAAAGCGAACGGTAGCCGGCGGGATAGGGGTACACATCCAGCGGACCGGCCTGTGACAGGGGGCCGGTCAAGCCCGTTAGCGCTGTCGGCGGGCCTGCAAGCCAGTCATAGCTGCGGTTGATGCCCGAGCCAGAGACGTTCGCGCGCGCCGAAACCAGGTTCATCGGAGCATTCGGCGCCGGGACGGCGTCTGGATCGCCCGGGTCAGGATCGTTGGTCATCCACATGACCTGCAACTGCTGCGGATCACCATTCGCATCGTAGGTGAACAGCGCCGTCGGCGACGTATCCACCGAGTGATAGTCATTGTACGGCAGCCGGGACTCGGAGACCCTCAGGTGGGCCTCGGCGGCCATGTACGGTTCCAGAGCCACATCGCGGTCCGGGTCGAACACATACCGGGCGCTGGTGACGTTCCCTACCCCGGGCCGGGTGAAGTCCAGAAGGCCATTGCCGTTCTGGTCCATGAAGTACAGTTGGGGCATCTCATAGCGGCCCAGAAGCTGGCCGGTCCCCACGATGTTCGTCGCACCCACGTTCATGGCGCCTGCGCCCACGCTCGCCCCGCCCTCGGGGTTCATCACCGGCAACCACGGGGTAGCGGAATCGGCTGACAGAGGCAGCAGACCAACCGCTTCGTGGAAGATCTCCTTGAGAGACGAAGGGATCGGGTTGCGCTGGTTGACCCAGCCGTAGCCCCGCTTTTTCGACGGGTCCGGGCCCCAGTCATTCTGGCCCGCATCGGCGCGGAAGAACCTGTACCAGGCATCGTCTACACCGGAAACACCGGGCGACGTCCCGTAGATGCCGGGGATCGTGTTCCCTTCATTCCGCAGGCTAAAGTTCCCCCAGTGAGATGTCCCCATGGGGTCCGCGCGGCGACCGGCGGGGGTCCCGCCTGCATCGGCGACCGTGGTGTCGGGAGTGGCGCCTGTACCAGATGCCACTCGGCCCATATCCGTCGCCGGGCTTGCAGCCACGAGTTGTGTGCGCTTCGGCACAGACACCTGGATGTCGTAGGCGTCAAACTCCTCGGCCGCGAGATCCGCGAAACCGAAATTGGGGTTGCCGGCAACGTTTGGAGCGGGATCCACGGTGTTCAGCGGCGTGCCCGTCAACGGACAGGTGCCGGTCCCTGCTGCATGGACGGCTCCGGTAATCGGGCTCCACTCGTGCCCCGGGCAATCCGGGTTCTGGCAGTGGAATGCCAACCCCGGGCCGGGGACGACCGTGTTCCAGGCCGACCCGGAATCCGGGCCGATGCCGGGCTCGGTGGCCGCGGTCGCCGTGTGGTTGCTGGTGCAGATGAACACCCGACCCTGAGAGTTGCTCACTAGGTTGTTGGTCACGTAAGCCTGTCCCGACCGCCAGCCCGGGAGCGGAGCGCCGCAGTCGGGGCAGACATAGTAGGCGTCCCACTTGTCATTGTCATCGAAGACAGTCTGCAGACGTCGGAACTCCCACTTGTGCGGGTCGCTAGCGGGGGCGGCAGGATCGAAGTCCGTGGCCCGGGCATCGGTCTGTCCATAGGTCATCGCCGTCCCGCGGTAACCCCAGTTGGCTTCGTAGTCCTGGCTGTTCCCCGGAGCCTCGCCCGGCTCAGACGCAGTCTGCCGGGGCGGGATGCTCACGGTGATGTACTGGTCCGTCCCCACGTAGCCGGCCGCGGCCGAGCCGAGGCTGACCACGTTGTTGTCCAGCCCCACCCTCACCCGGGAGTCGGGGATGCTTGGGCGCAGCGAGGGGAAGGCGTTGACCCAGGGCACAGGATTGCCCGAGCCGTCTGTCCCGATCTCGGGAACGGTCAGAGACCGGGCTAACTGAGTATCCGATGCGCTGCCAGCGGCTTCCACTGTCACGAGACCCACTCGGGGCCCCGGCGCGATGTACAGGTCCGCGGCATGGGCGGCGTCAGGCTGGCCGTGGTCGCCGTGGTACGGGCAGATCCCGACGCCCTTGTCCTCCGGGTAGACATCCCCGTTGGCTTCCCAGTACAGGTTCCAGTTGGCGCCCGATGGCGGCCGATTGTTCGCCGCGGAGATATGCTCTCGTATGCACAGGTACCACGGCAAACCCAGCAGCCGGTCGCCAGGTCGGTAACGATAGTTGGCTTGCCATACCCCACCGGTTAGCGCATGGACAAAGCCGCTCCCGCGGTCCTGGATGTCCGTGAAAGTCGCGCCACATTCGGGGCACAGGTAATACCGGTCGTTCTGGGTGAGCTGGTTGCGCACAACAAACTCGCGCCGCGCGCTGGTCTCACCCGGTCGGACGACCACGCCGGTGCCGTCGCTTGCTCCCACGAGGAACCGCGGATAGGTCCCCGACGGCGTTTCGATGCTCCCGTGGTGGTCCGCGTCGCCGCTGCGCGGAACACTGTAGCGCGAGACCAGGAAGCGGCTCTCGATCGGCTCATATTCCGACGCGAAGCTCGGCAGGCTCTGGGCCACCGCCGAGTTCGTGGGCCGGTTCAGCCGGTCCATATACCATTCAGTGTCGTCATACCAGAAAGTTCGCACGTTTGCATTGACGCCGTGAACAAGCTCAATCGCATCCATTGCCGGAGTGTGCAGACCCGCATCCCACGGGTTCACGCCGTTCTGCCAGCGCATCTGGACCTTGCCGACGCCGACTTCGCCCGGTCTGATGGAGTACGGCGCGCCGTTCCCGGCAGCCGCCGGGTCACCCATCACCGGCTCCGTGTTCCGCACAATGCGATCGGCGCCGAAAGTGAAGTATACGCCGCGGCGCTCCCAGGACGGCATGTCGTTCAGACCAGCCTCGCTGAGAATCGGGGCGCCGAACCCCAGCGCAGGGCCGTCCATGCCCATCGTAGGTGGAGGGTTGGTCTTCACGTTGGAGCGCGTCTGGAAACTGATCTCCCAGACTGCGCCGGTGGCGTCGGCCGTGGGATCGGCCAGCACGGGCAGAACCAGGCGCAGCGAGCCGCTGGCAGTGACGATGCGGATGTAGTTGACGCCCGCGGGGGCGATGCCGGGCTGCCGCTCGCTGTCGAACTCCAGCCCATACAGGCGCGAGTATACCCAGATGCGCCAGCCACTGATCTCCCCGGGCACCAATGGGTTGGCGGCGCGTGATACGTACCGGATGTAGTAGGCGTCCTCATCGGCGATCTTCTGTGACCCAAGCTGGACGATGACAGGCCGCGTGAACACCTCGGTCCATGCGAAGTTGGACCAGAGCGTCCCGATGCCCGGTTCGTTGGCGAGAGGCCAGCCCTGAGGGATCGCGATATGCCAGTTTCGGCACTCGAAGTACCGGGTACCCGCGCCCAGATCATGCTTCACCCAGTCGCCCACATTGTACGTAGTGCCGGCCGCCCAGTCGGGAACATTGCTGGGGGGCAGTTCGGGCGCGTCCCCATAGTTCTGCTGGGTGTAACGGGTGGCGCATGTCCGTGAGTGGCTGACGCCCGGCGGGAAGGTGACAAAGTGGGCGCGAGTCAGGTTCGGGTCGGCCGCGGGCCAGGCGAACTCGGAAAAGACAGTCCCGTTCGGCGCATTCGAGGCGCCGGGGCGGTTGGGATGGAACGGGCGGCCAACCACAGCGCGGAATTGGTTGGGATCGTTGTACGTCTGGCCTCCAGTGGGGATGCTGGTGTCGCGGTACGCTACGTCGCAGGAAGGCATCCCCCCTGCGCTGCGCTGCGGTTTTGCGATGTCAAGTACGCGCTGCTCCAGATTCTCGACCGGGATCAGTGTGGTGTTCGGGTGCTGGGCGGCGGGCAGGCCCAGGGGGTTCGGGCAAGTGTAGTTGCCCGGCGGAAGAACAGCGGAATAGCCGCAAACCGGGCAGACGTAATTGCCCCGCAGTTTGCTCAGCCCAAACTGGTGGGTGTCATCCGCATAGGTGGCGGCGTTTGCCGTATCCACGATGCTCGTGCGCACTTCATAGGCCGGCTGCGCAACGGCGGCCGATGCCACGATGAGCGCAATAACTGCCGTGAGGGGAACGATTCCGTGTCTCTGCCTCATGGGCTTCACCCTCTCCAACTGCAGCGCGCTGTCGTCTGCTCTGACCGGGCATTCCGGCCTGCGACAGGCGCGTGATTCTCATCTGCAGGCCGCCCGCGCGGCCCTTGTGCTCCACCCCGCTCAGGTCTCTGCCGGGTCTACAACCGTTCGGCGTACGAAACCATCATCAGCGGCTCCGGCCAGGCAGCCCTGCGCGGGTCCGGGATCAGGTACCGGCCAAAGGCGGCGCCCGTTGTGCGCTCGGCCCGAAGGACCTCACTGCCGAATGCTCGTCCCCAGCCGCGCCAGTCCGTGTTCTGCGCGGTGAGATGATCGGGCAGCGTGGAAAGGTTGGAGATCAGGTAGTCGCCATTCGCAAGCCTCTGCGCGGACGTTGGGAAGAAGCTCTTCGTGAAGTTGGTCCCCGTGGGCAAGGGGATGGTACCCACGCCCGAAGCCAGGTATGCGTTGCGGGTCCAACTCCATGTGAACGCGAAGGTCGGGCTGACCTGGAACTCGTACACGCCCATTGGGGCAGCCGGCATGGCCTGGTAGCGCGAGGCCACCACCCAGACAAACGTGGCGCTCAGCGGGTCGCCGAACAGCCCTTTGCCCTCGTTCGCGTACTGCACCTGGCGAATATTCCGGAACTCCTGCTGGTAGATGGGAGTCCAGGGCGTCCAGACCCGGTTCAGCGTGGTGATTGCTGGCAGGCGGCCCAGATCGAACACCGACATGGCGTCAAAGGGCGGCTCGCCGATATGCGCGCCCAGTGCCTGGGCGCCCGGCGGTGGGTTCACCCGCGCCGCGTAGAAGTTGCCGGCCCGATCGAACCGCGGCGGCTCCACGATCAAGGGGAAATTCCAGTTCGCCGCACACGCCAGGTAGCCCCACAGTTCACCGGTGGCCGGGTCAAGGATCGGCTGCGCCTTCTGGTACTCGAGCTCAACGAACCCGTCCGCCTGGTTGTAGGGGACAACCACGTTTCCCGTGACGTCCACCGGCACCGAAATCGGCGTCACAACGTACGCGGACTCAACCGTGGGCGGCTCGCCAGGACTGGCGGGCTTGCGAACGACCTCGATGATCCGCTTGTGCCCCGCGTCCGCAATGACTGTGTGCTCATACCGCAGTCCGGCGTAGTACGTGTGGTAGCGCCACGCATCCGTGGGACGGTCCAGCAGCAGCTTACCCGTCCCACGGCCCGCCCCCGCAAACCACACCCGACAGCCACG
Organism: Armatimonadota bacterium; assembly: GCA_018056145.1. Lineage (GTDB taxonomy): Bacteria > Armatimonadota > Zipacnadia > Zipacnadales > JABUFB01 > JABUFB01. Next base: position 3,046 of record JAGPGE010000234.1, on the reverse strand, counting down.
GTTATCCAGTTCCAGCACCTGGTTGGCGCCCGAATCGACCACAAGCCAGTTGCCGTTCTCGAGACGGGTGACCTTGGCGATGTGCGCGAAAGGCCACACGTCCGTGCCATCGGCGGCGCGACTGCCGGTCAGTACCCGCACCGGCTGGGAGCCGACGCACTCGAGAATGCGCGAACCTGAGGCGATCAGCGTGCGTTCGGTGGCCATTGAAGCCAGGTACCCGCCGCCCAGAGGAGAATCCGGCGCGCCCATGACCCGGGAGCCGACGAAAGCATTGTCGCCCGCAACACAGGGAGTTGCCGAGACCACCGGCACATTCCCCGCCGCGTCCTGAGCCGGGGCGATCATCCGGCCAGATACGCTCCCCGTCACCGGGTCCCATGACGCGGCCAGCAGCGTCTCGGCGGGGGTCAATCCGCCCGCCGGCGGCATGAAAGCGTTGTCCCAGTGGGTCCCGTAGATATACCTGCGCTGGGCCTGGGTTGTGGGGACCGCGATGGCGGTACCCGTCACGCCCTCCGTGCCCAGAAGAAGCGTCCTGCCGGCCATCGCGGGTGCGCCCCTGGAGACGCCGAACCCCACGGGAATCTGGTGGCTCTCCGCAGGCATTCCCAAGCCGGGGTTGGGGATCGGCACAAAGCCATTGACGTCGTCATACCCAACCGGAATGCCCGCCGGCGGTACCCACCCCAGAGCATGCGGGACGTAGCCCGTGTAGCCCACAATCACCTCGGTGCCCGGATCGATGAACCAGTCCTCAGCGTCCATCGTCCCGTTCCCGTTCACATCGGCGAAAGCCATGCGCATGTCCAGCCACCCGTTGGGCAGCAGGTCGACGTTGCCCGCGCCGTAGTCGTAAGCCACCAGTGGCTCGCCGGCAAACACCCCGCTCACCGGTATGCCATCCAGGAAATTGGGCGAGTTGGTCGGCAGTCGAACCCCGAGGCTTGCGAAAACCACGGGATATTGGTTCAGCTTGATAAACCCCGGCACGTACGCGAAGCTGTGCGCCGGACCGAAACGGTGCAGTTCCCAGCCACCCCCCGCGGGGTAGGTGGCATTGTCGGTTCCGTTCCAACGGGCCAGGACCACCTTCCCCGCCAGCGGATTCTGGAACACGTCCACATTCGCGCCGGTGTCCTCAATCACACCCGCATCAGAGACATAGTCAGGCCTGATGCGGATGATGCGCCGCGCGTAGTCGATCTCGTAGGCCGACGGCGGGATATCCGACGGCCCCGTCCCCAGATCCGCAAGCTCGAGAAGCTGCAGGCTCACGCTGGGCGCTGCCTTGCGGACACCGATGGCGTCGTCGACGCCCGGCCCCAGGTGCAACTCGAACCCGCTGTCGGTCTTCAGCCCCACCAGCGCAGCTCGTGCCGGAGAATCCACCGGCCCGGCTCCCCCAGGGCTCGGGACCCACTGGGAGACCGCGGCCGCAACCACCCCGTTGTCCTCATTGGGTCCGGCCAGCGCGACAGCCACGGAATTGCGGACGCCGATGTCAGTGGACGGGTCGGAGGCAGGCAGCACGGCCGACGGGCTCAGGCGTCCGAGCACGGCGCCGTCCGCCAGGCGCACCACCTGGATGTCCCCGGGCCGCATCAGCGAGGCCTGCGGGATCACCGGCGGGTAGCTTTCGGGCTGATCAATGGCTGCCCCGGTGGGTGCGAACAGCTTGCCGTCCCGGGCCACGGCAGTCCCCGTTGTCACATCGTTCCAGCGGTGCTGCCGCTGCCAAAGGATCGGGCCGCGCATGAAGTGGCGCTCCCACTCCCCACCGCTGTCCTGAAGCATGATCTCGCAGCCCTTGAGCAACTCGTACGGATTGTCGTCGATCATCGGCGTGAGATACCAGTTCGCAAGCATCTGGCGAACGCCGGTGTCACCCACGTTCACGCTGTTCAGGTGCGCAACCGGCGCCGGGAAATCGGTGTCCCACGGCACCGCGAGAGACACGCGGTCCTCAATGTCACCCGCGCGTTTCGCATCCTGCCAGGCCGCCGTCGCGGCCTGGATCAGCTTCACGCCGTAGTACTCGCGGTTGATGGTGTAGCCGATGGTATTCGCGTTACCCCGGGTCGGTGTGGGCGCGAGAGCGAACTCGCTGCCCCCGGCGTGATTGTCCCACGAAACCCAGCCCGCGGTGATGATCCCGGCTCCCGGCACCCAGGCATGGGTGATCGGTGAACGCACGGTCATGATTGCGTCCGCAAGGATGCCATCGGGCAGCATGACCGCGGATGTGACGGTGGGCGCGGGGGTTGGGTATGTCGGCAGTTCGGAGCCGCCGCCCGAACCCACCGCCACGATCCACAGCGGGTCATTGAAGCACGGCAGCGCGCGGATGGGTTCGCCAAGAGTGCTGGCGGTTGTGCTGTCGCCGCGGTCCAGATCAGCATCCGGGAAGACCCACACGGCCCCGCTGGTGTTCACGTTCCCTGTCAGATTGCCGCCGGTCTGCAGATCGATGCACCAGGCGCGTCCGAAAGTGCGGTCAACCCCATCCCCGGTCGCGTCCGGCAGGCTCGCATCGTACTCGGAGGCCGTGAAATACACCCACCCGTTGTTCACCACCGGAGTGGAGACATCGCACACTCGGGACGAGCCCCGGTACGGGTCCACCTGGAACTCCCAGCGCAGTTCGCCGGTGATCGCACTGAAACAGTAGACGAACCCGGAATCCCCGTTCCCTGGGCGTTCGCGGCTCGCGGAGAAGACGACCACCGGCTCGATCTCCTCTGCCTCTCGGTTCCCGTCCCCGTTGGCGTCCTGCCAGCGGTTGCCCACGACCAGCCCCGAAGACCGGGGCGTGGCGCCGGACGGCAGGACCTCGACCTCCCAGATCTTGTCATAGTTCGCGCCCTGCGAGTAATCCACCCAGCCGTCATCCGGTTCCCCGTCGGGAAGCGGGTTGACCGTCCAGCCCGCCGCCCTAGGCCCGCACAGATCCTGTTCGGGCTCGGCATCCAGGCAGACCAGCCGCGCGACGCCGTCAGACGCCGTGCTGGTCAGCACCAGGACGCGCCCGTTGATGTGAACCGGC
>JAGPGE010000233.1 GCA_018056145.1 Armatimonadota bacterium | reverse complement strand
GTCTTCGACTCATTGCGCACCGCGGTGCCTTCCAGGTTGAACTGATTGCCGCGGATGATCGCGTAGCCGGAGTCCGGCCCGATGCGCACCGCCACCCTGCGTGGATTCGCGGGTTCGGTGAAGATACTGCCGTCGATGATGACGTCCGAGGCGTAGCTGAGGTCGATGTCCAGCGGATCGAAGTCCCGAGACGGCCCTCCGCCGTGGAAAGCGGCGCCCTGCCGGTCGCTGCAGTAAAACAAGCAGTGGCTGATGTTCGCCTGACGCACCCCGTGGAGCACAACGCCCCGATCACGATAGGCAATGTGGCAAGTCTCGACGTGGAATGCGGGTTCCTCCCACTGCGCCGTGTCGGCCTTCAGATCAACCGTCACTCCGGTATCGCAACCCACGAAGTAGCTGTCGCGCACGATCCCGTCTTCGGGTTGCTTGTCCCGCGCCCGGTAGGCGAGGCCGTTCCGGGCGCCCCAGACATAGCACCCGCGTACCAGCGGGCTGTAGCAGTCTTCCAGGAGGATGGCGAACTCCATGGGGTCGGACTCAGCCGGGCGTGGCCCGTAGACGCTGGTGATCTTCACATTGTCCAGCCGCGGGTACCAGGCGTTGCGCACCGCGATACCGGCATTGAAGCTCCCCCGGTCGAAACGCTCGCCCCGGATCAGCAGGTTCTCGGCGTTGAACTGCCGCGAATGGTGGTCGCCGGGGTTGGCGGTGTCGAAGGCGAGCGCAACCCCAGCATTCTCCCGAACCGCCACCATGGAGAGGTCGCTGACGGTGAAGGAGAGCCGGTTTATGTGGGTGCCGTGGAACTGCAGGCCGCCGTCCGGATTGTCCACCCGCAGTTCGGTGACGTCCTCCCCCGCGCCCTGAATGCGCATCCCATAGCTCTCGGCATTCCCGACCGCATTGAGCACGACCCGCGATGCCAGCCGGTATGTGCCCGGTGGGATGGTGATGCGCACCTGCCGCCGGTCGCCCACTGCTTCCATGAGGCGCGCGAAGGCGGGAGAGCTGTCTTCGATTCCGCTGGGGTCCGCGCCGAAATCGCGAAGGCTGAAGTCGCCAGAAGTCGCGCGCTCGGTGTTTTGAGTGAACGCTGGGCTGCAGGCAATGGCCATGGCCAGCAGCGCCCACGAAGCCGCTCCCGGAGGTGTGCCGCAGGTCGTTCGAAGGGCGCCTATCCGACCGGCAGCGCGCACGATCATCCCCGCCACGTCCTCACTCCGCCGCCCGCAGATTCCGCGACAGACGCACCAGCGACTGCAGGCTGTCTTCGGGGATCTGCCCGAACTCCCGGTCGATGGGCACGTTGATGGTGATCGCTCCGCCCACGGCTTTCACATCCCGCACGAACTGCAGCAGCTCCTTGTCGGTGTAGTGGCAGAACTGATTGGGGATGGCGGGGTTGAAGGTGAGGTCCAGCGGTAGCAGGCAGTGCCACTGCACGCCGTCGATGAATGGGCCATCGGGCATGTACGTCCGGGCTTCCTGGCCCCGCAGTCGCAGCTTGCGCTCGGAATTCACCACGATGTCCCCGCCCGGCGGCAGGAAGTCTCGCCGGATGCGCCCGTCCTCCAGCAGGTGGATCTCCCCGGCGTGGTAGTCCTCCAGCTTGCACACCGGGTTAACCGGCCCACCGCAGCAGAACTCGGCCCCGCTGAAAGCAACCGCGGTGTCCGGATTGCCCGCGCGCAGAGCAGCCATCCACTCATTCCAGTACTCATCGGGCTGCGGGCCGCAGGCGTCGAACCACCAGCCGTGAAGCATGTCGCCGAGCCTGACCGAGTACACTTTCAGAAACTCGAAGTACCGTTGCGCGAACCCGCCCTGGTCGGCCTTGAACGCGGCTTTGATGACCGGGTCGGCGTTCTGCTCCGAGGGGATGTACAGGATCAGCCGTTTGCCGATGGCCGCCAGCCGCTGCGCAATCTCCAGCACGATGTCTCGGCGCGGCGTGAGCCCCGGCGCCGCCGCATCGAGCACCTCATTGGGGCTGCACAGATAGCCGGTGGTCTGTCCCAGGGTGAAGATGAGCCAGTCCGCGCCGGACTCCTCGAACTGCCGCATGAAACCGTCGAGGTCGAACTGGTCGATGATCCGGTTGAGGTCGGCGGTGCGGGCTTCAGGGGTGTCGCCCCTGGGCTGGATGAGATAGTGGGTCATCATCCCGAAATCGCCCTCGGCCATCCAGACCGCGCGGTTCGGCGAACCATCAGGCCGAGTGGGTTGAGGGAAGATGCGCTCCTGACCGGCGGCCAGAGCGCACAGGGACAGAAGCAGCGTGGCACAGGCGATGGACAGCGGGATCCAGGACATGGGAGTGCTCCTCGCGCAACGGTGTGGCATATGTGCCAGGCCCAGCGTGTGCTTCATCAGCTCTCCGTGTTTTCCTTGGCTGCGCCGGAGCGACCTTGCCGGCTGGAGCGGTCTCGTCCAGGGCAGCGTTCAACATCCGGAGTCGCCGGTAGCCGATGATGCGGCCCTCCGAAGGGCCGGAGACTGCTTCGAGCGCCGGTGACGCGCGGCTATCCCTTTGCGAAGCCCGTTCCCAGCAGCCACGTGCCGTAGCGCCGCTTGTACTCCTCCGACAGCTTGATCGGCCCCACACGGTCGTAGCCGAGGGTGGCCTTCAGCCCCTTCACCAGCAGCCCCGTGGTCCGGCTCTTGGGCCACTTGCAGAGGGTATCCCAGACCATGTAGCCCTGCACCTGCACGTCCTTGAGCCCAACGGCTGACAGCTCGCAGGCCAGCTCGTCCGGCGTGATCTTCGCCTCTCGCAGGGGGCAGTCTTCCGCGGTCCAGGGCCACCCGAGGCGCTCCCAGCGGTCCATCCACGGGTGCGCATTGTTCGGGATGCACACCGCCACAAGCCCACCCGGAGCAGTGGCGTTCAGGTGCTTCTCCAGCACCGTCGCGCGTTCCGCGGCTTCGAACCAGTGCTCGATCAGTCCGTCCGACAGGCACACATCGAAGGCATGCCCGAAATCCCGCTCCAGCAGGTCGCCCTGCTCAAGCTGCACCTCAACTCCCCCGGGAATGTGGGGTCTTGCGCGTTCGAGATTGAGCTTCGCCGATTCCAGAACGGGCGCGGAGTTATCGAACAGTGTGGCATGTGCACCACGGATCGCACAGGCAAGCCCCAGACTACCGCCGCCGCAGCCAAGCTCAATCACCCTCTTGCCGACGAGCGTTCCGACCCGCTTCTGTATGAGCGTGACCGGGGGGCGAGTGGACAGCCGCACCATCGCAGAGGCCGAGGTCTCGTACGGATCGACCCAACGGGCCATCGCTTCGTCCCATTCACGCGTGACTCTGTCCATGCGTCATCTCCTGCTGGTGGCTCCGCCGGGCTCGATGCTTCGGTCTCCCCGGTTCGGTGAAGCATTCTCTTTCGACGGCTGGCCTCCTTGCCCCTCCCGCGGCCTCAGGGAGACATGCGAGAGGAGGACTGCCCCCGGGCGCGGAATGAGAAGTCCATCCCGGTTCCCGCGAGGTCCTGACCATGAAGCTCCAGGCGATACTCATCGGCGTAGCAGTACTGAGCTTGACCGACCACGCCGGACACGCCGCAAGCCTGACGCTGGTGGATAGCGGCGTCCCCGCGGCCACCATCGTCCTGGCGGAGCGCCCAACCGTGCCCGCGCGGCTCGCGGTGGAAGAACTTCAGACCCACGTGAAGCTCATCACCGGCGCGGAATTGCCCGTGGTGACGGATACCACGCCGGTCCAGGGCACCCGCATTCTCGTGGGCGAGAGCGCGGCCACCCGCGAACTGGGCCTGACTTCTGACGATTTCGAGCCCCAAGAGTACGTGGTGCAGTTCGCGCCCGATACCCTCGTGCTTATGGGTCGCGACAGCGACGAACCCGCCCGGGGAAACGTCTCGGTCTACGGCAGGCCTGTTCCCGCCGAGGGCATGTTCGGCCGCGCTCTCAGCTTCGACGGCGGCTCCGCGATTGGCGTCGAAAACTGTGCCTTCAATGACCAGGAAGGCTCGATGGAAGCCTGGGTGTTCCTGCCGGAGGAGCTTGACGCCCGAGCCGGGACGATCCTGCGCCTGGATAGCCCAGGCCCGTGGACCTACCACATCCTCCAGCGCGAGCCGAATTCGCGGCGCATCAGTTACGTCATCTACGACGGGAATCGCGGAACCGCAGTGCGAACCGGCGAGCTCTCCCCCGGCTGGCATCACCTGCTGGCCACCCACAGCGTCGCCAACGACCGCTTCGAGCTCTTTGTGGACGGGACCAGCGCCGGTTCGGCGAAGTACCCCGTGACCTGCTGTGAGGGGTCCATGCTCCAGGTCGGTGCGACCGGCCTGATGGGGAATATGGGGAACCCATTCACGGGGCGGATCGACGCTGTGCGGGTGACGCGCGCGGTCATCACTCCCGAAGAGAGCGGCTTCAGGGCCCGGCCGGCACCTGGCCCGCGGACGGCGACCCTCCTGCACTTCGACGAGGAGTCCGGCGTGCCCGTGGACGCAGGCGGCAGACTCGGGCCTGCGCCGATCCCGGATCTCCACGACGATCAGGCCACCTGCTATGCGGTCTATGACTTCCTGGAACGCTTCTGCGGGGTGCGCTGGTTCAACCCCACCGATTTCGGGACGGTCTACACTCCCCGGGAGACGCTGACCGTGACCGGCGAAAGCATCCGTCGCTCCCCGGTTTTCAAGATGCGCACCGGCACCATGATGAACCCGGGCAACTACGACCCCTCGATCACCACCTTCTGGCAGTCGGGCACCCCGGAGTTCGCAGAGTTCGAAGCAACCGCCTACGCCCGACTGCATGAGCGCGCAGCCAATGATGGCGCGTTCCGTGCCGCGAAGAACCGGCAGACCAGTCTGTTCCTCCATCGCATGCGGGTGGGCGGCGAGCGCAACTACTGCAACCACTCCCTTTACGGCTACTATGACCGGTTCTGGCGGGACGGTGAGAACAAGTCGCCACTGTTCGTGGAAAAGCGCCCGGCGTACTTCGCCAAAGGTTACAACGGTGAGCCTCCGCAGATGTGCTACACCGATGAGGGGTTCCTGGAGCAGCTTGCCCAAGATGCGCGGAACTACTACGACGGCAAGGTCACGGGGGGCCAGTTGGGTATCTTCTGGAACCCGATCCCGCCCAACATGTTCCCCGTCGAACCCATGGATAACGCGGCCTTCTGCAAGTGCGAGGCCTGCCAGGAGTGGGTCAGCCAGCGCGAGGCGGCTTCGGTCTTTTTCTCCAATGGCCGCGACAGCGACTACTTCTTCAACTTCATCAACGGCGTGGCGCGCAAACTGCGCGAGACCCATCCCGACAAGTGGGTGATCACTCTTGCCTACATGTCCCACGCCGCGCCCCCCGAGAAGGTGGCGCTTGAGCCGAATGTGGCTGTCCAGTACTGCTTCGCCTGCAACCGCCTCAACTACGACCGGCCATCCTACGAGCACGAACTCGAGTACCTGGCCCAGTGGGGCGAGGAGAGCAAGCGGCGGCCAATGTACCTGTGGCTGTACGACACATTCCCCTGGGAAGTGGCCGTGAACGGGAAGTTCCACTGCTTCCCAGGCTACTTCGCGCACACCGTCGGCGAGCAGTTCAAGCTCTTTCATGAGTACGGCTACCGGGGCATCTTCCACTGCGGATACGGCCAGGAGATCGAGGCGTACCTGACCTACAAGCTCATGGACGACCCCACGCTCGATGTGGACACGCTCCTGGACGAGTACTTCACGGGCATGTATGGCCCCGCGGCCGAGCCGATGAAGCGCATCTACCTTGAGATCGAGCAGGTGTACGGCGACCCGAAGAGTTACCCGCCGGCCATCGCGGAAGGGCGCACGGAGGGCCATCATCACCAGACCGAGGAGATCGCGTGGGGCTGGCTGGGCACGCAGGAGCGCATGGATCGCTGGCAGGGGTATCTCGACCAGGCGAAGGCCCTCGCGCCGACCGGCGATGAAGCAGCGCGAATCGCTGTCTTCGAGAAGGGCATATGGAACTACATGCTGGCCGGACGCCGCAAGTACTCGACGCGGGAGCAGTACCGGAGCGTTCCTCCGCCGCTTGGGGAGGCGCCGAAAGTCAGTCCGGCCAATGGCGACCCGACCGTGATCGACTGGGCGCAGGTCGGTAACATTTCCCCCTTCCGTCAGAACACCGGCGAACCCACCCCGCGGAAGGTGTCGGGACAAGTGGCCCATGACGGCGAGTGGCTGTACCTGCGCCTCACCGAGGAGGGCGACCTCAAGGGCCTCCAGGATTCCCCGCGCATCTATGATGGCGATGACTGGGAGATCTTCCTGTCCACGAGCAGGGGCGGGGCCACTTACTACCAGTTGGGCGTGAACCCCTCGGGGGTATGGGACAGCGGCCAGTACGAAGCCCCCCGGAAAGGCGAACCGTGGAAGACCGGCCTGCGGGTTACCAGCGCCATCACCGAAGCGAAGGACCGCTGGACTGTGCTGGTCGCGGTTCCGCTCAAGGAGATCGCGCCGTCGGGTCTCCCCAACGGCGGGAGCGTCTTCCTGAATGTGTTTCGCGGCGGCCCGCACGAGGCTCTGGCTTGGAGCCCCACTGCCGAGCATAACTTCCACATGCCCGACCGCCTGGGCGAGGTGGTGCTGAAGTAGAACGCGGGCGGCTCGGGGAGACGCCCGGTCCGTCGCCTTTTCGCATGTCGGCGCGCTAGAGGTCCGGCTGCTCGGTAGTGGTGCGGGCTTGGGGCTCGGAAGCCACTGGCCCGGCCCTGGCAGGGCGAGTGAAGTCATAGAGAAACACCGCCGCGCCGGGGCGCTGGAACTGGTCGATACGGGTCCCGATCGCGTTCAGGTCACGCACGAAGGGTTGGTCGTCGCGTACTCCGCCCCACGGGCAGGGGACGCAGTAGACCACCCAGACGCGCCGCTTGCCGCGCAGAGCCTGAAGTCCGCGGCTGTATGCTTCCGGGTCTTCACGTCGCCCCGCCCCGATGATGTACTCATCGGGCCCAATGCCGAGGGCTGAAGCGTAGTAACGGAACGGGTTCCGCGACCCGTAGAAGACATAGATTGTGTCCCCCGCTCTGCGTTCCCGCGCCAGGTGTTGAACAACGGGTCGCGCTTCCTCGACCGTTCGCGGCCGCAGGACGTCGCGGCCGGCCACGAGGGCAACCGGCACCAGGACGACCAGGAGCAGGACTGTCCCGACAGCCCCCTCAAGGCCCCGCGATTGTCGGGCGATGTACATCGTCCCATCCGCGATGAGCAGCAAAGCGAAGGGCACCGCAAACAGCAGAAGGCGATCCGCGAAGGGGTACTTGCCCGCCGCCGACGCAACCAGGGCGACGAGTGCCGGCGAAATCAGCAGCCAGAGTTCTTTCGGAGAGCGATGCCAGGCCAGCACGCAGCCGACGAACAGAGGCAGGAACGCGCCCCCCGGATACGGGAAGCCGCCAGGCATCCTCAGGGCCTCGGAGAGGGTCTCGAGGTACCACCGGATATCCTCCGCACTCATCGGGGGAAGCGGAGCGAAACCGGGCCGCCAGTAATCGATGAGGAACTGACTATCAACCGCGGGAGACAGTGTCAGGCGGTGCACAACAAGGAAGCTGGCAGACCACATCGCGGCGCAGGCGACCACGGCGGACAGATCGCGCCAGCCGCGACCCGCGAGTGACGAAACGCCGTGCACCAGGCATAGCCCCGCGAGCACGAACACCACCGCGTGGGAAAACCAGACCGCTACCGCGCCGAGCAGCCCCGTCACGATCCAGCGTCGGACTCCAGGGGCCCGCTGTCCGGCGAGCAGGAAGGCGAGCAGCGAGAAGAGCACGTCGCCTGAGTACTGCTTGAGTTCGGCCGAGTATGCGACCAGATGCTCGGAGATGGCGAAGACACCCAACGCCAGAGCTGCTTCGGCTCGCCCGGTCCATCGGCGCGCCAGGACGTAGAACACGGGCAGGCTCAGGATGCCGAAGAGGAAGGCTGGCAGGCGCAGAGCGGCTTCGGAGGAGCCGAAGAGATCAACTGCAGCGCGAGACAGCCAGAGGAACCCGGGCGGACAGACCTGATCATTGTCCAGAGGGAGCAACAACTCAGCATATGAACGCCCGACTATGTTGAGCGCCAGGGAGGCTTCGTCCGTCCACAGAGACCGGCCTGAGACGTACTGAACTGCCCTCAGAAGCACGCCCAGACCGATGAGCATCCACGGCCAATACGCCTTCGCCCACACCCCAAGGCGAGCGGTACTGATAGCGCATCTCCTCCACTCTGCGCTCCCGCAGTCGGTGTCTCACACCGACAGCCGAAAGATAGCGATGACCCGTGTGGCCTTTGCGCCGGGTCTTCTTCGGCGGCCGTCGCTCAGTCGCTGAACCTGTACCGGAGCAGCGTCCATACAGCCTGCAAACCGTCACGCCAACCGATCTTCTTGCCCTGCAC
>JAGPGE010000232.1 GCA_018056145.1 Armatimonadota bacterium | reverse complement strand
ACGACCATGGGGATAGACTGCTTGGGCGGACCCGCGGCATCCCCCGTGAGGAGCAGGAAACGCACCCCCCAGTGGCCTCGCGCACGGGCGATGAAACGGGTGAGGGCGGTGGTGGACTGGGGCGGGTTGGACTGCGCACCGGGAATCGCGCTCAGGGGTACGAGACCTACCCGGTAGTCGCATGCCTGCCTGTGGTGGAGCAGGGGCGAGCAGGCATCGGCCAGATGATCCGCGGCGATGATGAGGTAGTCGATCCGGCGCGGGGAATCCAAGTCGGTGATGAGGAAGGATGAGGCGGCGAAGCAAGGCGTCGCTGCGAGAGTTAGCGCAAGAATGAGACGCATGTCGGCGTGTCTCCAATGGCGATGGATGGCGGGTACGGAGCCGCAACTCCGGCGGGCGCATTGGGTGCCGGCACCGCCTCCGGCTGAGGTTCGGAGCCGGATGCCATTGCCCTAAGGCGCAGCAACGGCGGACGGCGGCGGGCGAGACGCTCGGCCCACGCGGCAAGGGCAGAAGTCTCGGTCGACGCCTACTTTGGCAGGCTGAACTGTGATCTGGCAGCCGAATCCTCGCCTCCGCAGATCGGGACCGCCTCCACTGTCCACTCGCCCGGCTGGTCATTGAGCGCAAGCTGCGTCCGGACAGTCAGTGGCTGCCCCTCCAGGAGGAGATTCCGCGAGTAATCCTCGCACTCGGTCCTGTCGGGCCGCAGGAAGCGCAGGCGCACGACTTGGCGCTCCCTGTCCATTGCCGGCGGGATATGCACGATGCATGTGACGGTGCGGTCAGTGCCGATGTTCGCCTGGACTGTTGGCGAGTTCAGCTTCTGGTCGGCGAGGCAGTAGACGCGGCAGTCGCCGGTTTGCATGGGTGCAGTGATGGTGTCCAGTTGCCCCAGGTACTGGCCCGAACGCAGGTCGTAGACGTGCCGAGGTCGGCCAAGCGGCACCTGGGCGGTGTCATCCTCCTCGTCCTGGCGCTCGCGCAGCAGTCCCAGGTACTCCAGCGGCCCGGCCTCGTAGCGGATGACCTCGACGTGCGGAGCGCGCCCCGATGCCAAAGTCACCGGGTAGGGCGGCTCGATGCCGAAGCTCTCCAGCACCCCGAGCAGCACCGTGCGCATTCCCTTCTCGGTGGCCGTGCCGAACTTGCGCTCGTTGTCGAACTCGGCGAGATCAATGTTCAGGTACGCCGCGGTGCCCCTGCCCCAACGGTTGATGAGCACCACTGGAACATCGCTGTCCACCGCCCTGCCGTGGCTGGTGGCAGATTCTGCGCGGACTTCGGGTTCGGCCGCTGGCAGGCGAAGCTCGCTCTCGATGCTGTCCAACACCAGGCCCGGCTTGAGTGTCTGCTGATCGGCAATGCGCTGGATGCCGAAGACCTCGTCCAGCAGGCCCTCGGGCTGCCGCCGGCATTTGGCGTCCATGAGTCCGATGGCCTGATCGCCGAGGATCCCGCCGCCGTTTTCGACGAAGGCCCTGATTTCCGCGACTTCCTTTTCGGACAGCGCCAGGGACTCGGGCAGGATGAGCAGGCTGTAGCGGAAGTCCTCACTGGGCGGGTTGTTGAGGATGCCCTCCTCGATCTGGGCGTAGCTGACGAAGTCGTACTGCAGGCCGAGGTCCTCGATGAGTTTCACCCACGAGTCGCGAACCTTCACGATGTGCTGATCCTTGCCCGCGAGGAGCGCGGCGTTGATGCTCGGGTGCGAGTAGTGGATGGCGATGCGGTCGTGCCTACGTTTCGCCTGGCGGATGGCGTCCCACAGGCCCGCCTTGAGTTCGCGAATATTGGCGCGGGTATCCCGGCCGGATTCGCTGTAGGTGAAGTCCCCATAGAAGAAGATGGGGGTTGTCCAGGCGCTGATGCCCTTGGTGTCATGCAGCAGACACCAGAACATGTTGTACTCCAGCCCCTGCCCGGCCTGCCAGTAGCCGCACCTGTATGGGCTGCAACGCACGCCGGTGTGCGGCTGGAAGGAGCGGCGCATTTCGTCGGACCAGCCGGTGTTGTACGAGTGGTAGTAACTGAAGGCCTTGCTGTTCTGCCACCAGTCCATGCCATTGCCGGGCTTGGGTTCCTGGGTGCCCGACAGGCCGCACTGGGCCCCTGGGTACTCACTGCGGATGGTGTCCTGGACGAGCGTGTAGTACTCCGCGAGACTGTCGTTCATGAAGTCCCGGAACTCGGCCCAGGGCGCGGCATTGGGCCGGCCCTTTACTTCATCGAGGGTCATGGGCATGACCGCGTCCCAAGTCGCGAAGCTGGTCTCCCACTGCTCATTGAGGTCCTCCAGCGACACATAGCGCTGCTGGAGCCAGTCACGGAAGGCCGCCAGTGAGTGCTGGCTGAAGTCGAAGTCGAAGTACTGGGTGTAGTAGGTGAGGCTCATCTCGTCGCCCATGCAGAAGTCGTAGGCGCCGCCGAACTGCTTCACCAGTTGGAGCTTGGTCTTCCTGATGCCGTCTACGAGAGCCGAAAGATATGCGGGGTCCTTGAGGCTCGGGTTGCGCACCAGCCACTGCTTGTCTTTGGTCTTTGCATACTCGGCGGCCTTCTTCGCATAGTCGCGGTCCATGAACTCGGGCACGTCTCGTCCCAGGTAGCTGAGGATGCCCAGGAGGGAGTGGTCGATGTTTTGGTAGTAGTCCCACCAGACCTTGCCGGTGGTGATCTCGCTCTCCCCGTTCATCGCCACGTCCAGACCGAGGTTCTCCACCAGCGGGCGCATTTCGTCGAAGAGGTACTGGCAGCGCCACAGGTGCTGGCCGCCCCAACTGGTCAGCGTGAGGCGGTCCAGTTCCCGAGGGGGAATGGCGATGAGGTACGCCTCGCCGGTGTCGTACACCCGGTCGCCCCGGGACAGCACTAGGTCCCAGCGCATGCCGTTGTTGTAAAGGACAGGCGGGCGGGCTTCGAAAGTGAGAGTGGTCTGAGCGCGGGTGACGGTGACTGAGTTCTGGAACAGGAGGCGGCCGTGGCAGTCGGTGAGCTTCGCGGTGACGGTCGCGGGTTCCCCGACTGGCTCAACCAGGCTTACGCGACAGTTGAGCCGCAACGGGACATTGGAGCGAAAAGCCCGGTACCAGGGCTGCCCCTTCGGCACCAGCGACACGGTGTCGGTGATGGTCTTTTGCTCAACGCTGATCTCCTCAAGCGCAGGGGAGGTCGGGCCGTCGAAGCTGAAGGCCCCCCACGCGAGTGAGGCGCCCGCGGAATCGCGCAGGATTAGGTCCACGAAACACTTGCCCGCTCGAAGTCTGTCCGGCACGGCCACGGAAATGCTTGCTTCAGGCCGCGATTTCGCAGTGGCAATCAGGTTGGAGAAGCGATCCCGGAAGACCCACTCCAGCACGGCATCCCGCAGTTCGGGCGCGTCCAGGTCGCCCACGATGCGCGCGGAGACCTGGCTCAGGTCGTCGTTCACCTGGAAGTCCTGGAAGCTCAGGTCGAGGTTCTTCGCGGCAGCCCAGGTGGCGCAGCGGCAGAGCAGCGCCCACCAGTGTTCGAAGTAATCCCAAGTGACCTTCGCCATCTCGTCGGGCAAGTTGTAATTTCCGCGGTAGCTGATTGCCGGTGTCAGTGCGGAGAAACCGCGGTAGCCCGGCGTGTGGGTGAGGGTGTCGTAGGTGAGGGTCACCACGCGGCCCTGACCCAGCTTGCCCGCAACGATCAGGGGCTGGGTGCTCTGGCCGGCGTAGTTGGCGAGCACATCTCCCTGTGGCGGTGTGGTGAAGGGCATGGCGCGGGTGCGCGGCAGTGTATCCCAGGGCAGGCCGCTGGTGATGTAATGCTCGGCAACCTGCTCCCACTTCCCCCACGCATTGAGATTGCGCTTGTCGCCGTCGGGAATGCCGCAGACGCCCTGGAGTTCATCGTCGGGCTTGAGGCCCTCGGGCTCGATGTAGACCAGCCCGGCGCCCGCCTCCACTTTGTCCGCAATGGTCCGCCGCAGTTCGGGGGTGAAATGGTGGTCCCACTTGAGGCCGGAGAGGATAATGACGTCGTAGTCCTTCTCCAGCTTCTCGGCCAGCCTGCGCTGGGCGGCCTCGAGGGTGAGGATCGAGCGGTCCCCGTGGTAGAGCCACTCCTTGTCCAGGGTGGTGAAGAACTTGACGTAGTCGAACTCCAGTTCCAGGCGCTGCCACAGCTCAATGACCTCGCGGCTGTAGCGGTCATCGCACAGGACCAGGGCGCGGATCGGCCCGCTGAAGTAAGGCTTGGCCCATTTCACGTGGGGGGTCTCAATCTCGGTGGATAGCTCGTGCCCCTTGTGCTGGACGGTCTGGGCCGGGCCGGATGTGCCGATACGCTCCCCAAGGGGCTCCAGCTTGTAGGCGAGTTTCGCGCCGCCCACGGTGAAGGGACGCTCGAACTCGCCGATGGCCTGCGCGCCGGAGTAGACCACGCAGTTGGCCACGTATGCGCCGGGGCCCAGTTCGAGGGTAGCCTCCTGGTTGAGTCGCCCGTCCGCCAGCGGGAAGCGGCCCAGGTCCTTCCAGTCTCCATCAGGGAGCGGACGGGTGCGCAGGGCGATTTCCATGCCTTCCGCGCCGTCCACCTGCACCGCGCCGAGGTTGATGCGCACGACGGCGGGGTCGTCGGCTTTGATCTCAATGCCGCCGACGGTTGCCCCGACCACTCCGTCCACGCGCTTGAGGCCTTCGAAGGGCAGGAATGTGACGTCGGTCTCCAGGCTCTCGCCGGCGCGCAGGGGCAGGAGATTGTAGCGCCACTCGAATGTGGGGATCGCAGTGCCCGCGCCGGCCCACATGTAGAAGCAGTTGAGGATTCTGTACTCCACCGAGACTGCAAGCCCCACGCCGTTGTCAGCCACGTATGCGGCCCACCCACGAGCCGGGTCCCAGTGCCAGGTCTCCAGGGGCTTGCCGGCTTCGAAGCGCTCCTCGACTACGCCGGAGGTGGTGGGGAAGAAGTAGGTGGCGTCCTGCCCGCGCACGCCGAGGAAGTGGTGGGACCACAGGCCGTAGCTGTACTCGGTCTGGGAATTCTGGTCGTTGGTCAGCCGGTACTTTACCCGCACCACGGGGCTTTCCGGGTCGAGGGAGATGCTCTTGCGGATCTCGGTGAAGGCGAGCATGCCGCCTAGTCCCTGGGTCCACAGATCGATCCGCGCCTTCTGCGGGGTTGTCTCGATCTCGCTGAAATAACCCCGTTCGGCGAAGGAGTAGTTGGGTGACCAGAGCTGATCGCGCAGGAGGCCGAAGCGTCCCGAGCCGCCCACCAGTTCCGCGCCGGCGTCTTTGAGGGCGAAACTGCGGCACAGGCCGCCTTCGGGTTCGAACACTAGGCGCACCCAGGGGTTTTCGAGGACCAGTTCGCTGCGGCCGTCGTTGTCGGCGTCCACCTCGGTCGCGCGGGCGCCGGGGCTGTTATCGAAAGCCAGGGCGTACTCCCCGGTGTCGGCCTGCTGGTGGGGTTCGCCGAAGAGTTCGATCTCCTGGATGCTCACGATTGACGCGGCGTGGAAAATGACGCGCAGTTTGCGGGTAGTCACATCGACGGGGATCGCGATGGTAAAGGCGCTCTGGGCAGTGGGGCCCCAGAAGCCCTCGTTGTTCGCGCCAACCTGCACGAACTGCCCCGCCTGGAGCGCCTCGACGGTTGTCTTCGTGAGCTTGTAATTGTCGTTGTGGCGCTGGACCTGGGCGACCACGCGGCGCACCCGGGTCTCCTCGGGCAGCGTGATCTCGATGACCACCCGTCCGCCACTGAAGATCGCGCTCTTCGACGGGTTCTTGTCGCCATCATTCAGCTTGGTGAAGTCCGGGTCGGCCCATTGGTCGCCCAACGGGTTGGCATCGCAGGTGTAAGTCCAACCGGTGACGGGCTGCTCCTGCGTGTGGCCCGAACATGCGACGAAAACGAGCAGTGCGAGGGGTAGCACGCGGCGGATCGACATTGCGCTCACCTTCCGGTATGGCGGTACCTGACGCGATATGCTTCTGCGAAGGCGGCTGATATACCTGTCTGAGTGGGTGATGATGAGGAAACCTGGACTGGGGTTTGTTTGTTTAGGGTACAAGTGAGATATCGGCCAGCAAGACGATAGGGGAGCAGCCAACCATCTTGGCGTTCCGCACAAGTCCCTGTTGCATCCGCAGCATGGCGCTATTCGGCATCCTGGCCTTCTTTGTGATGGTCGGGGCGCCGTACCTGCACGCCCACGATCCGGGCCACAAGGTGGACCAGTGCCCGGCTTCACAGGTGCTGCACTCCGGTGCCGCTGTGGTGCCCGCGCCTCTGGTCGTTGCGTGCAACGCGCAACTGGCCGGATTCATGCACATCTCGGCGCTACCGTTACAGGACGCCGAGCCTCCCACTGCCTGGCAACCCCGCGCCCCTCCCTGCTGACCTGCCCTGAGCGCCGTGAAGAAGCCGCTCTCCGTGCTTTCGCGCGGTGGCACTGATTCGCAACTCCTTTGCGAACCACTCAGGGAGGTTCACAAGTCATGCTCTGCTTTGGGAAGTCCCGCCGTACCGGTTTCACACTCATCGAACTGCTGGTGGTCATCGCGATCATCGCGATCCTGGCCGCCATTCTCTTCCCGGTATTCGCTCGGGCAAGGGCCAAGGCCCGGCAGACCAGCTGTCTGAGCAATGTGAAGCAGATCAGTCTCGCGCTGATGATGTACGCCCAGGACTTCGACGAATGCTATCCGGTGGTTGATCACGTAACTGGGTACGGCTGGTGGCAGCCGCTGCAGGCGTATGTGAAGAACGCCCAGATGTTCCGCTGCCCCGCATACCGCGCCGCAGCCGGTGAGCCCGCCAGCGACTACGCCCTCAACGGCCTGTTCGCACACGGTGCGTCGATGGCTGCCTTTGACCGGCCCGCGGAACAGATCTGTGTGGCGGTCCGCAAGCCCGGATGCCCGGAAGCGGGGTACCATCCCTGGCCGGATGACGGTGTGTCGTGGGATGATCTCACCGCGTACACCGAGTTCGCGGATCACATCGCCATCGACATACATAACGACGGCTCGAACTACGGGTTCGCCGACGGCCACGCGAAGTGGTACAAGTGGGAGAACACCATCAAGGCGCCGCTTCCGGGAATGCACAACACGGGGCGGTGGCATTACTGAGAAGCCGGACCATCCGAGCGGTCCATTCGGGGCCTGAAGGCAACCGTCGTCGGCCGTCTGTAGGGCGCGCACCTGTGGCGCGCCGACCGTTGGCTTGTACCCCATCGATACGGCCCCGGAGCGTTGCTCCGGGGCCGTATCGATGGGTCGTCAGACTACTCCACCGCCCGGATCTCACATCGCGCGCCCTCGTCCTCGAGGGTCTGGGCAGCCACTTTCGCCTCCTGCTCGGTGTTGAACCGGGCAAGCTCTTTCGGCAGTGACTCCAGGAGTTTCGCGGCTCGTCCGGGATCCATCGCGGTGACGCTGCGGATCGCCTGGACGAGCCCTTTGCGCGGGTCGGCGCCGAAGAGTTTCGCGATGAAGCTCCCCGCGGGCGGGGCGCTGGTGATGACCACTGCATAGCGTACGCCGGCCATTGTACCGTCCCTCCGTATCGGTTGGGCTGAGTAGGGCTATCCCCCGACAACCAGCTTGATGTCACGGGGTGCTCCCGGGAGAAGTTCGATCTCCGCCCCGGCCTTCCCTACGGCGCTCTCCACGGTGACGCGGTGCTTGCCGTAGAAGGCGCGGGTGGATGCGCTACCCGCATTGTCGGTCTTTTCATCGGCGCGGGTCCACCACTGGTTGAAGACTAGGTCCTCCCAGGCTTCCTGGGCAGGGCGTGGGGACCAGTCGCGCCGGAACATTGCGCCGGAATCCTTGGCGCGCCAGTGGGAGCCCTCCCAGAAGCCCCACATGATGAAGGCCTGGAGCTTCGGGTGGCTGAAGGCGGCGATCATGAAGTCCCGCACGTAGTCCGCATGCACCTGGTCGTCCGGGCACCCGAGATCGAACTCGGTGATCTCCAGGGGCAGGCCGAAGTCGGCCCACTCGTCCATGATCTCCAGCACCCGGTGGATCGGCGTGAGGGGAGTGTTCATGTGGGCCTGAATGCCGAGGACATCGACGGGCGCGCCGGCGTCCAGCAGTTGCCGGATGCGCGCGGCAACCTTGGCGCGGTAGACCGGGTTCTCGTTGACGATGCCGTAGTCGTTGTAGCAGAGCTGCACATCGGGGTCGGCTTCGCGTGCCCAGCGGAAGGAGTCCGGGAAGGTCTCCCAGCCGATGTTGTTCCAGACCTCCACATTGCTTCCGGCCTCGTTCACCACGTCCCACAGGTAGAGTTTGCCGTCGAAGCGCCTGGCGTAGTCGGTTACGTGGGCCTTACACGCCTCGAGGAGCTCCGGGCCGCGCAGATCGCGAATCGACGCGTGCAGGTGCTGGAATGAGCCCCACAGCAGGCAGTGACCGCGCACCTGTATAC
>JAGPGE010000231.1 GCA_018056145.1 Armatimonadota bacterium | reverse complement strand
CTGCGTCCGGCGGAGCCGAAGCAGTGCTGTTGCGGATCAGCGACTCCATGCCTCTCTCCGTTCCCGTCAGTGTGGGTGGGCGGCTCTCAGGCGTTGCAGGCGCTCCCGCTCGGACAGCACCTTACCGGTGTCGAAATCGACTGCCCGGATTGCCCCTTCCACCGGCGCAGTTGCGAGTTGCCCCGCTGCCCACTGGTTCCCGCACAGGTGCGGAGCGTCCAGGTAGCCCAGCTTGATGGCATGGGCGAGGGTCGCCGGGTCGCACAGCGGGTCGCCACAGGACGGCAGTTCGCGCAGCGCGTCCAGAAGCAGATTCGCCTCCGCCACCAGTTCCTCTTTGCGCGCCACCACCTGCGGGTCAAGGCGCATGTCGGGCATGTCGGCGAGAGCTTGCCGGAACACCCCGCGCACGATGGCGCAGCTTTCCACGATGTCCTCCACTCGCGCCGCGTGATCGCCCTCGCAGAAGCCGACCACATGCACGATGTGTGGCCTCAACTGGAGTTGCAGAACGGTGGACGCGGAGAGCTGGCCCTTGGCCACGTCGGGGTCCGCCGAGAAGCACAGCAGCCCCGCGCGGGTCTGGTGGATCACCCGGAAGTCCTCTCCGCACAGGCTCTCGATGAGTTCCACCTTGGCCAGCATCTTCGCCAGGTCCATCACCGGTGACGTCGAGGCAGGGGAGTTGAACATGTACTGGGAGACGTAGGTGCGAACGCCCACGGACTTGCATGCGTACGCACCCAGGAACGCTGCGACCACAGCGATGGTGTCGTGGGCATCCCGCATGGACCAGTGATGGGCCTCGTTGCACTCCACCGGCTTGTCACGTTCGGCGTACCAGCGCATGGCCTGGATGTTCTCGGCGATCGAGACCGCCGGCGGCCGGTCCGAACGGGCATCCAGCGTGTTGTACCAGCAGAGCGGGATCGCGCCCCAGGCGTTATCGATGGTTTCAACGTGCACCTGGGCCCAGCGGATCAGGTCGCGCGTGCCGCTGTAGCAGCGCACAAGGGGGTAGTTGCCGCAGCGCGAAGCCTCATAGATCGCGCGCAGGTCTTCGGGCTTCCGCAGGGGCACGCCGCCTGCGCCGGACAGTTCAGGCTTCATTTCCTCCGGGCGGAAAAAGTGCTCCTGGGCGTTCTGGTCGGGTCCGATGGAGATCACGTCCACCGCCCGGGCCTCGGCGATGCGTCGCGCACCTTCGACAGTTGCTTCCACCGTCGGCTGCCCGTAATGGTGGCGCAGAATCGGCGCCGGATAGCTCCTGTCAACACGGTCCAGCAGTGTTGTGCCGAAGTCCTCGGGGGATATCTTGCGTCCCTCGCCTCGCAGGATCGCGACGATCTCGTCCGGAGACTGGTCGCCCGCGAAAACGGCCTCGAAGATCCCGGCCCTGCGCCCGGCCTCGGCGACGGGTGGGGTCCCGCCAAGCAGGTAGCGCGGGCCAGAGAGCCCCCGATCGGCAGCTTTGCGCTTCAGCTCATCGAAGAGCTTCGCAGCGACTTCCGGGGTCAGACGATAGCTTACCGCGACGATGTCCGGCTTGCGTTCAGCCACCGCGTCCAGCAGCACGTCCACCGAGACCGCGGGCCCCAGGAACGTGGTGTCATAGCCTGCGCTGCGCGCGAGACGCAGGAAGTTGAGCGCGCCGGCAACGTGCACACAGTTGCCCAGTGAAGCGGCGAGGATCTCAGGCATCAGACAACGCCTCCTCGTTCACCAGTCTGAGAAGCTCGCGCACTGACAGCCCCTCTATGCCCATGGTTTCGACGGTGCGGCCCTCTTGCCAGAAGTCCCGTCCGATCAGCAGCGAGCACAGATGCACGACCGCTCGCATGGTGGGCGTCTCAACGCCGTACTGCTCGCCAATGGAGATCATCGGGATCAGGCTGCACGGGACATCCTCAAGAATGTACCGGTGCATGAGCGATTGCGGGGCCATGATTCCTTTGTAACCGGGGTTCGCGTGGATGGCCTCGTTCAGGTCGCGTCCCGCTGCATCATAGGCGGTGTAAAGCCAGGTGCGGACACGCATGGCGCCTATGCCCATGGCTTCGGCCACGCGGATGCGCTCATTGTCCATCTCCTCAAGATATGCGGCCACCGAGGGAGTGACGCCCTGCAGGTAGTACTCGAAATCCCCGTGGGTGTCCTCGATGCGCGCCGAGTTGACCAGCATCACCGCAGGGTGAAACATGACGGCGACATTGTCCATGCTGGTTCGCAGGACGTTGGTCGCGGGCACAAACTGGGGGTAGGCGTGGCGCAGGGCGGCCACGACTTCGCACGTCCGGAAGCCGGGCAATGCGGCCACGGGCACGCTGTTCTTGACCGCGAAGATCTTGGCCTGCGCGGGGCCTACGGCGCGGCTGGCGTAGATGAATGTCTGGGTCTCGGCGATGAGCGGGAGCTTCCTGCAGCCCGCTTCCCGCAGCACATGGGCGAATTCCAGCGCGCCGCCGGTGCGTCCGGGATTAAGCACAACGATCTGGTCTTCCTGGACGCAGGATGCAATGCTCTTGGCGACCTCCCTGTGACCGGTGGCGGGGAGGACCACCATGAGCACATCGCAGCCCGGCACCACCTCCGAGCAATCAGTGCTGACCGCCCCGAGCTTGCCGAAGCCCGCCTCAACGGTGCTGTGCTCCGGGGTCTGGAGTTCGATGCCTCCCACCTGCCGGATGGGGCCGAGACGGGCATCCGACCGATTCCACAGGTTGACTTCGAACCCCTTGAGCGACAGATGGGCAGCCATCGCCGTGCCGCCGTGACCGGCTCCGAGCACGCAGAATCTGGGCTTCTCCATGGTGCGTGATCAGACCCCTTCATTCAGGTTCATTGCAGGTGGCCGGGCGAGTGGGAAGATTTCCTGGGACCAGGAAGCGGGGTCGAATGCGGCCGCCCCGCAAAGCGCGAGGCGGCCGGCATAGTACCCGAAAGCGGTTACTTCAGTGCGGCGAGGGCCTCGGCGCGGTACCGGCGCATCACTTCCGCCTCGTGAGGCAGGCACTCGTCGGCCGGAAGGAAGTTGATCCATTCGCCGGACAGGCAGCCCTTGTACCCGATGGTCGCCAGGAGCTTGAAGGCCTCGTCGTGCGGAATCTGGCCCTCGCCCATCAGCGCGAGTTGCCAGCCGTTGGGCCCGCCGTCGGGGCCGGGAACGCCGTCGTGGACATGGCAATGGCGCACGTGGTCCTTGACCGCTTCGAAAGCCTCGGCGATGGTGTCCCCCACGCGGAACGGGTGCATGATGTCCCAGTTCACCGCGGCGAAGGGGTGGTTCGCCAGGTTGATCACGTCCATCAGGTCCGCGCTCTTGCAGTAGCCGTCGTGGGTCTCCATGCAGACGTAGACGCCCGCCTTCTGCCCGTGCTCCGCACACTCGCGCAACGCCTCGGCAACATACTTCTTCACATCAGCAAAATCCGCGCCCTCGGGGGTGCCACCACCGAAGACTCGGATGGTGGGGCAGCCCAGGTCGTGGGCAAGGTCCACGTACTTCTTCGTGAGCTCCACACTCTCGCGCCGCTTCTCGGCATCGGCCATGGAGTAGGTGCGCGAGGTGGCGATGCACCCGCAGGCCACGCCGGTGTCGGCGAAAGAGGCCTTGATCTGTGCACGCTCCTTCTTGGTTGTCTCCAGCTCGACGCCGTGTCTGTGGCTCGCCTCGGCTCTGGGCTCCACCGCATCGTAACCATACTTGATGGCGGCGGTCAGCACTTCGGTCAGTGTTGCCTCAGGGCAACTGAACGTCATGAAGCTGAGTTGCATGAATTCGCGGTCCTTCCTTGTCGTCTTCCTGCGCCGCCGGACGGCGGTTGGCCGTCAGTCCCCTCGCGCCTTGCCCGCATTGTACCACAAGATGCGCCGGTTCGTCAGGGCATCGGGTGCACTCCGGGGCAGGTCAAGCGGGATTCCGGGCGAAACCTGCCCCATCTTCCCGGGAGGATCACACTCCATGACCGGTCGCGAGATCGCCTATGCTACGTTGTCGCGAGAGGACGTCCCGTACCCCTGCATGACCTCGGGCTTTGTCACCAATTCCGCTTACTACACGCGGGTGACCGGGCGCGATTACTGGGCCGACCCGCAGGGCGTCTTCGTGGAGTTCGTGAAGACGGTGGGCGCCAATCTCATCATCCAGTGGTACTTTCCGGGTGAGGCCCAGCGGAAGCTGGAATGTGGCGAGATCATGCACGAGACCCGCCAGCATGAGCAGGCGGGGTTCCGCACTCCAGAAGACGTGCTGGCCTCCCTGCGCGACCTGCCGGATGATGACGCCGTGCGCGCGGGCTTCGATGTGGACCGCGCGGCGCAAGATTACAAGGCGGGCATCGCAGCGCACCAGCAACTGCTTGGTGAGTCCGCGCTGGTCATCGGACATTTCGGCCAAGCCGATTTCATGGGCGGCTACAACCGGTGGGGTTATGAGAACTACCTGGCCGCGGCGGCGCTGGAGCCAGAGACGATGCGGCGGTTCTACCACTGCTCGGCGCTGCACGGGCGCATGCTGAATGAAGCCATCGTCGTGGCCTGTCGCGAATACGGCGTGCCGCCGTTCACCTACACCGGGCAGGACATCTGCGGCGCCAACGGCCCGCTCATGTCGCCGGCCATGCTTCGGCAGATCTACTTCCCCGAGCTGAAGTGGTGTCTGGAGCCCCTCGTCGACGCGGGCATCGACATCATCTGGCATTGCGACGGGAACATCATGCCGATCCTGGACGATCTGCTGGACCTGGGGATCACCGGCCTGCAGGGCTTTGAGGAGGAGCACGGGGTGGGCTACGCGGAGATGGTGAAGCTGAAAGACCCACACGGGCGACCGATGATCATCATCGGCTGCGTCTCGGTGACTTCCACACTGCCCCACGGCACGGTGGATGATGTCCGAGCTGCCGTGGAGCGGTCCTTCACGCTGGCTGGGAAGGGCAGAGGCTTCGTGCTCTCACCGACCAGTTCCATCCTGCCCGAGACGCCATTGGAGAACATTGATGCACTATTCCAGCACGGGTACGAATTCGGGCGGAGGTTCCTGGGAGGGTAGGGGAGAGATCGCGCCGTACCCGTCATTTCCGGATCGAAGCGAACGGTCGGTGGCACAGCCGTCCCCGCCTGGGCGCCGCTGCTCCCAGCGGGGCCGAAGCAGTGCGGTTGCGTGTCAGCACACAATGCGGGGCGTGGCGCAGCAGCCGTCAAAGGCCGCTGCGGGCGCCGACCGTGTACTGAAGGACTCTTCTCATCAGGCATCGAAACGCAGACCGGGCGGCCGGACAACACTGCATCACACCTGGAGACGCGCGATACCATGAACGGAGCCGAACTGTTGGTTCAGATACTCAAGGACCACGAGGTCGAACACGTGGCCCTGCTGTGCGGGAATGGCCAGAACGGATTCATGCAGGCGTGCATGGACATGGGCGTGCGGCTTGTGGACGTGCGCAACGAGCAAGCCGCGGCGTATATCGCCGACACTTACGGCGCGATGACCGGGAAGCTCGGCGTGGTTGCGGTGAGCGCTGGCCCCGGCCACACCAACGCCATCACCGGCTTGACCAATGCCTGGTGGGATGGCAGGCCGATGCTCTTGCTGAGCGGGTGTTCGGAAGCATCCACCCGCGGCCTGGGGCATTTCCAGGAGCTTGACCAGATCGCCCTGGTCAACTCGGTCTGTAAATACGCGCGGCTTGTGGAACGCGTGGATCAGCTTGAGCACGAGGCGAACAAGGCGATCCAGATCGCACTCAGCGGCAGGCCCGGCCCGGTGCATCTGACCATCACCGGCGACGTGTTCGCCGCGCAGGCTCCGGCACCGCCCACGGTCTCGAAGCGCCCGCATTTGACCAGGGCGACCCCGGTCTCGGCGCCCGATCCATGCGCGCTGACTCAGGCCTGCGAATTGCTGGGCAATGCGAAGCGCCCCGTGGTGATCGCCGGGAGTGGCTGCTACTACTCGGGTGCGGGGGAGGCTCTGCGGGCATTCGCGCGCGAGGCCGACATCCCCGTCTTTTCGCTCATGTGGGACCGCTGCTGCATCGATCAGGCCTGGCCGCAGTATGTGGGCCCGACCACATCCGAGTGCAATGGCGCGTTCCCGAAGGTGGCCGAAGCCGACGTGATCCTCACGCTGGGGGGCCGAGTGGATTTCCGGCTGGGCTATGGCAGACAGCCGGTGTGCGCGCACGATGCCCGGTTCATCCGCGTGGATATCGACCCGACGGAACTGCATCGCGGCCCGGCAGACGTGGCAATTCTCGCCGACCCCGCCTCCTTCTGCGGCGCGCTGGTTCCCGCAGGCAGCTGCATTGGCTCCCACACTGAGTGGCTCGCGGAGGTGCGGAAGGCCCGGGCCGCGTTCGTGGGCAAGTGGGACGACCGACTGTGCGAACTGGAGACGCCCGTGCCCGCGATGTGCGTGGTCAGGGCCATCAAGCCCTTCCTCGAGCGGGACGTCACCTTCCTCCTGGATGGCGGCAACATCGGTCGCTGGGCCCACATGATGCTCTGGGATCGTCACCCGCAGTTCTGGCAGACGTGTGGCCTCAGCGGGGTCGTGGGCTGGGGCATCCCGGGCGCCATCGGCGCGAAACTGGCTCGTCCCGACCACCCCGTGCTCCTGCTGAGTGGCGACGGTTCGGCGGGGTTCACACTGGCCGACATCGAGACCGCGCTCCGCCATGGGACGCCGTACGTCGCGGTGGTCGCAAGCGACGCGGCGTGGGGAATCGTGGCCGAGTGTTACGACGAATCGTGCCGCTGTGGAAGTACGCTGGGCGAGATCCGGTTCGATCGCGTTGCTCAGGCCCTGGGTGCGCGCGGCGTGTACATCGAGCACGGCTCCGAACTCGCTCCCGCGATCGAGGAGGGGCTGGCGCTGGACACGGTCACGGTGATTCACGTGCCGATCAAGCTGGGCGGCATCGACTACTGGGAACGGCGGCTTCAGGGGTGAACGCCCCGGACTGTCTGGACGGATGCACAGACGCAGTTGCGCAAGACGAATACTGGAGGGTTGAAAATGGCGGGAAAGCTGAGAGTCGGGTTCGTGGGGACCGGGGGGATCGCGACGGGCGCGCATCTGCCGGGGTACCAGGCGCTGGATACGGTGGAGGTCGTCGCCGCCGCCGATGTCAGCCCGGATAGCCTCAAGCGCTTCTCGGAGAAGGCGGGTGTCCCGGAAGAAAACTGCTTCGCGGACTACCGCGACATGCTGGACAAGGTGGACCTGGACATCGTCACGGTCTGCACGCCGAACTCGTGGCATTTTCAGCCGACCGTGGATGCCTTCGCGAAAGGTTGCCACGTGTTGGTCGAAAAGCCGGTGGGCATCAGCGCCGACCAGTGCCGGGGGATGATCGAGGCGGGGAAGAAGGCGGGCAAACTGTTCATGGTGGGCCAGACCCTGCGCTTCACAAAGGGCGCCGCCCAGATGAAGCAGTGGGTGGACAAGAAGGAACTGGGCGACATCTACTTCGGCCGTGCCCAGTACCTGCGGGTGCGCGGCGTTCCCGGACGCCTGGGATTTGTCAGCCGCGAGCTGTCCGAAGGCGGGCCGATTTACGACATCGGCGTGCACGTACTCGACCTGACGCTCTGGCTCATGGGTTTCCCGGAGCCCGTCTCGGTATCCGCGGGGGTGTACAACAAGCTTGCCAGCAGGAAGTCAAAGCTCATGCCCTTCGCGCCGGAGCAGTATACGGTGCCGGATGACGCCGCCTTCGCCCTCATCCGCTTCGAGACCGGGGCGACGGTTATCCTCGAATGCAGCTGGGCGCTGAACCTCGTGGCGGGCGCCCACAATGTGGTGCTCTGCGGCGAAAAGGGCGGCTGCCAGCTTGAGCCGACCGCGATGGTCCGGGAGCGCGATGGCGTGCTGGAACATGTGACCAACGACATCTTCCACTACCCGGAGCGCGCGGGGCACGTGGAGGAAATCCGGCAGTTCGTGGAGGCGATTCTGCGGAGGAAGCCGTCCCCGGTGCCGGGCGAGCAGGCGCTGATCACCCAGCGCATCCTCGACGCGATCTACAAGAGCGGCGAGTTGGGGAAGGAAGTCGCGGTTTAGAGCCGCGTTCGTCGGGCGGGCGTGAGGCAGTCACGGTGTGAGATGGGTGCCACGCCATGCGGGGCATGGCGTGGCACCCGGTCACTCCTCGTCCGGTCGCCTGCCCAGGACACTGTACCACTCGCCCTGAATGCGGGTGTCCACGACGTGCAGACCCGCGGCCCGCATGGCCTCCCGTACGCTCTCCGCGAACTGCTCGGTGAACCCCGTGGTGATGTAGTACCCGCCGGGACAAAGCGCTGCGAATGCCTGCCCGGCGATGTCCCGCACGGCAGGCGCGGCGATGTTCGCGAGGACCAGGTTATACGGTCCTGGCGGAGCGACGTCGACGCCGCCGTGGAGGATTGTGACCTGATCGGCGAGTCCCATCAGGCGCGCGTTGTCGCGGGTTACGTCCA
>JAGPGE010000230.1 GCA_018056145.1 Armatimonadota bacterium | reverse complement strand
GGACGGTGCCGTCCGTGTCGAGGATCGCTTGACGCAGCCCTCCCATTTGCTTCTGCCCGACCTCACGGGGTGTACAGGACAGCTCGCAGCAGATTGCCGCCGCATGCCCGATTGCCTGGCCGATGGCGGCCCCGCTGCCCATGATGCGCGTGCTTGAGTGCGCCAAATGGGTTGCGCTGATGAGCCGGCCACCCATGAGCAGGTTGTCGATGTTCCGCGAGTAGCAGCACCGGTACGGGATCCCATACTGCGGCGGGATGCTGATGCCGAAGATATTGCTGCCTTCACCCAGCGGCTTGTGATCGTCCAGGTCATGGCCGCCATAGGCAATGTCGTCCTCGAACCGCCTGCCCTCTTCCAGGTCGGTCTGGGTCAGGATGTAATCCCCCAGAAGCCGCCGGCTTTCGCGCTTGCCCGCCTTGGGGCTGACCCACAGGATGTCCCAGTTCCTGGTCTCCTCACGGTGCGGGCCGTTCTTCAGGTGATCCCACTCGGCCCACAACTGCTTGAGCAGCATCTCGTAGATCAGGGCGTCATCGCGCACCGTATCGAGGTGCCCACCAGTCTCGGTCACGTACAGGAAGAAGATGCCTGAGGGCCGGTTGAACCACCCGTCATGGTGGCGCACGAAGGAGGACATCTGGCCGTGCCACACCCGCGGGGTGAACTCCGGCGTCCCATCAGGGGGCACGAACACCACCTCATGCTCCGTGCGGTGGGCGATGGCAACCAGGCTCGTGCCCTGCACCAGGTTGCTGCGCTGGGCCGGCGCGGACCGCTCGCCGAACTCTGATTGGGCCTCGCTGCCGAAGTCGTAGTCAGCCCCGGCAAGCGCGCCGATCTCGCCGTCTCCCGATGCCTCGATGACGCAGTGGCGGACACCGATCCGCACCTTCCGGAACGCGCCGGTATCCTGGCAGATCACCGCGCTGATCCGCGATCCGTCCATCTCCGGCGCCACCGCGCAGTGCCGCTTCAGCACCCGCACCCCGGCCCGTTCCAGCGCTCCTTGGACGATGGCCTCGAACCGCCGCGAGATGTGGTAGCCCATGCTCCCGCGGCCGGTCTTCGTGTACGCGTCCACCCAGCAGGCTTCCTCGCGCAATTCCTGAATGATCCCCGTCTCCACCGCATACGCGTTGTAGCGTTCGGCGCCGGTTATTCCCACTCCCAGGTCCGGCCCGGAGTTTCCGCCGAGCACCGCGTCCTTCTCGATCAGCACCGTATCGCACCCGCACCGCCCGGCCTGTATCGCCGCGCAGTAGCCCGAGGGTCCGGACCCGATCACCAGCACGTCGCATTCGATGTTGGCTGCAGACGGCGTCTCGCGCATCGCCCCGGTACCTCGCTGTGTTGTCGCTGTCTGGATGTGGTCACGGAAAAGCGCCCGCCTGCGACTGACGGGCGCTCAGTTCTCGCGCTTGCCCGGCTTTCCGGCTATCTGCCCAGTGCCGTGTCGATGATCTGGCGGATGCTCTCCACCATGGCCGCCACCGACGCCTCAGGCTCTGCATGGCCCTGGAGGACCGGGTAGATGTGGCTCTGGATGGCGCGGCTCACCCGCTGGTAATCAGGGATGCGCTCACGGGTTCTTGCACCCGCGAGGATTTGCTTCACCTCGCGGTAATGGGGCTGGAAAGCGAGGATCTCCTGGTCGTCGTAAAGCGCCTTGAGGGTGGGCAGTGGCCCGCCGCGCAGGGCCCGTTCTTTCTGGATCTCATAGCTGCTCATGAACCTGATGAAGTCCCGCGCGGTCGAGGGCGCCAGCGCGCCCCGCGGAACGGCGTAGTGCCACCCGCCCAGGAAACTGTGGCTCTCCGTGCCCGATGGCCCCACCGGCGCCGGCGCAATACCCACCTTCCCGCGCACCGCCGATTCCGTCTGCATCGCCGGCTGCATGACGCTGGGCAGCATCCACAGGAACACCGTGCGCCCTGCTAGGAAGTTCTCCTGGGGCTCCACGCCGTGCCCGGGCGCCGTGATGTCCCGCGGGGTCACACCATGCACGTGAATCAGGTCGCGCATGAACCGCGCCACTTCCAGCGCCCTGCCGGGGTCCAGCGTCATTTCCCGCGTTGCATCGTCGATGACCTGCCCGCCGTTGCTCCACAGGTTCACGAGGAACGAACTGCTGAGGCCCTCGTAGGTGAAGGCCGGGAACTCGAAGCCAATCAGGTTTTCGTTCCCGGGGGCCGAACAGATCGTTTTCGCCTGCTCCACCAGCTCATCCCAGGTGGCCGGTGGCGCGGAGAACCCGTGCTCCTGCAGGAGGTCCTTGCGGTACAGCAGCACCCCGCACAACGCGATGGCCGGGACCGCATAGACCTCGCTATCCACGAGCGCGGGCTCCACGACCCCTTCCAGGTGCTCCCCCCAGTCTCCTGGAGGGAAGATGTCGTTCAGGCTGGAAAGCCGGTCGGGCTGGATCACTCCGGGCATCCAGTACATGCACAGCGGCACCACGCTGAGGCTGGTCTGGCGCGCCGCCATGGCTTGGACCACCACATCCCGCGCCTCGTCGGGGTTGTACGGGATGCTCAGTGGTACCGGCTTCACGCGCGGCTGGATCTGGGCGAAGCGCTCCAGCAGTTCCTCGTTCAGTTTCTCGTCGAACTCTGAGAAGCTGCGGACCGCAAGCTCGATCGGCACCGCCCGCGCGGCTCCCGCCATGAGTCCCTCGGTGCCCTCGAAGCGCCCGTGGACCGTGAGGCCCCTGTTGCTGATGGTGAATCGCCGGATGCCCTTGTCGTGGTCGCTTCCACGCAGCTTGAGCACAGACAGGGCGCGCTGGATCTCGCTCTCCATCTCCACGTACTTCAGCAGGATGATGCAGTCCACGATGATGGAGACATGCTCGCCCGTGATCTGGGTCTGCCCGAAGACCTCGGGCACCTCGGCGATCAGCAGGCTCGTGACGCCCCGGTCCTCCAAGGCATCGCCCACCGCATAGACAAGCTCCCGCAAGCCGTCTTCCTGGGTCGCGCCCATCTGCAGGTCGGTGAGTGAGTCGATCACGACCCGCTTCGCCCCGAGTGTGTCCACCTGTGCCTTGAGATCGTGGATGAACTTCTCGGGCCGTGTATCCAGTGGCGAGCAGTAGACAACCTGAACCAGGCCCTGCTCCTGGTATTCGCGCAGAGGCAGCCCGTAGCTCTGCGCGATTTCCGTGAGCTTGACCGGCGATTCTTCGAAGCTCACGTACAGGCTCTTTTCGCCGACGCTGGCCCCCTGGCTCACGAACTGCAGGCCCACCGTGGTCTTGCCCACACCCGCGCTCCCGGCAACCAGCGTGGCGAAGCCGCAGATCAGCCCGCCGCCCAGCATCTCGTCGAGACCACGGATCCCAGTGGGAGTGCGGCAAAGGCCGCGAGCCCAGGCAAGGCCCTCGCGCTTCGAGGGCTGGTGCCGGGGGTAGACCACGGCGCCGCGGTCAGACAGCTCGAACATGTGCTTGCCGGGGATATGCGGCGCGCCCCGGCTCTTGAGCACTTCCACATACCGCCGCCGCTGATTGTGGCTGAAGGTGTCGTATCGCAAGCGCACGACGCAGTCTGCCAGGAACTCCTCGAAGGGCACGAGGTCCGTGTCGTAGCTCTCGAGCTCCTTGGTGATGACTGAGGTCAGCCCCGCCCTGCGCAGCCCGTTCATCATCCCGTAGACCGCGGCCCGCAGGGGCCCCGGTTCGCGGCCCATCTGGCTGAAGTGCGAGACGCTGTCCATCAGGAGCCGCGTAGCGCCGATCTCAGCCACAGTGGTCTCCACGATACCCCCCACATCCTGCAATTGGTCCAGGAAGATCTCAGGGGACGTGCAGATGATTCGCAGCTTTCCGTCGGCCTCGAGTTGCGCAAGGTCCCACCCGAAGTTGAGGGTGTCCTGTTCCAGTTGGCGAGGGAATTCCTCGAAGGTGACGACAATGCCCGGATTGCCGGATATTGCCGAGTGGTAGATGAACTGCAACCCGACCGTGGTCTTGCCCGTGCCCGGAACACCTTCCAGCAGACTGCAGCTTCCCTCCCGGAAACCGCCGGAGAGCAGCTCATCCAGTCCCGGGACGCCCGTGCTTATCGCTCTAGCTGTCACTTGTTGTCGCTCCCGGCTGTGGAGGGGCATCCGCGTGGCCCCCGTGCCGATCCTCCTGCTGCTGGCGCACCAGCATCATCAGGATCTCTCTGCGCGCCTCGGGGTCGTCGTGGTACGCGTCGCTCACCAGGCACAGGAGGTTCCACACCCACGGCTCCCTGGCCAGTGCATAACACGTGTACTTGCCATCGGCCCTTACGTGAACCTCAAGCAGCTTGTGGTCGGCGAGACGCTCCAGGGCAGGGCGGATCTCATCAATTCCGCGGTGCGTGCGCAGCGCGATGCCCGAGCACGTATCAAATGTGCTCGGGTTGGCCTGGTAGAACAGCGCCACATCCAGCCCCACCATGGTGCGCGCCACGTCCCGGATGAACTTTCGTACCCTGTCGTCCATCGCACTTCCTCTCGGCCCGCGACGGATGATGCGCGACCCGGCCCCCGGATACACCACGCCCTTCCTAGTTCCTTCGCTATCGGGGTCTCTGATTCCTGCAAAGTGCGCAGACAGACTTTCCCGGCTCCCCGGGCCCGCGGATTCCTGCCGCCTTGCTCGTCTGGTTCGCCTGCAGTTTGCAGTCTTGTTCCGCCAGACTTTCGTCATTTGCCGATGAATCAGGAGAGAGCCATTGGGGACACACTCTATGGGACTTTTCCGTAGTGGTATTGGCGTGCAGGCTCGGATGCGCTAAAATGCGACGGGGGTATGGGCCGCGCAAGTTCACGGCGGACCACCAGAGACCACATGGGCACCTCGAGTTCACAACCGTCTCCCAGAAACGAAGAGTGGCGCTACGTGCGGGACGCGTACCGCGACGGTATCCGCGAACCTGCGGAGATTTCGCGGCGCATCGCTCTCGCCATCGGCACGCCTGGCCGCGTCGCCATGGCGGGTGCGGGCCCCTCTACATGCCTGGATTCTCTCCTCCTCGGGGCTCGCGGGCATTCCGAAGACCGTTCGGCCCCGAATACCCCGCAGTCCCCGCTCCAAACCGTTGCCCGGCTGCGGTCCGACGCCGAATGGCGGCTGGCCCAGGAGCACAGGGCTTCGCGATACACCGACTTCGCGCTGGACGCTCTGGCAGTTGCGGCCACCCGCGCGCTGGGGATCGGGGAGGACCTTGCCGCCCCCGAAGCGAAATCCCTGTCCGCCTACCTGGAAGAGGAGCGCATGCACGAGCTGGCCGCGGAGTTCCTCTCGGCCGACATCGACCGTTGCTTCCGCCATTTCATCGCCCGCGACATCAGCGAGTTCGTGGGCTCGGACTACCTGCCAACGGTGGGCCAGGCGGAGGGATTTGCGCGTGAGATCGCCGATTTTTGCAGCCGGGCTACAGTCGGCGCCATCTGTGCCGATGATGAGTCCAGGATACAGGACGCCTTCAGGCGTTCCGGCGATGAGGAGCGCCTCACGATCGTCGGCGAGCTGCTGAGACAAGGCATCAGCCGCAGCCTGGACCGCATCGCTGGCACGCCGGGGCGAGAGCGCAATAGCCGCAGTGGCGCCCGCGGGAGTGTGGGGCCGCCCGGGGATGACGAAGACGCAGCACACACGCCGGCGCTCCGGCTCATAGAGGATGATCAGCATGAGCCGGGGCGCGCCTATCTGCCCGTGTACTCTCTGGAAGCGGCGGTGGGGTACTTCGGCGAAGGTGAGCCTGTTGAGAGCCTTGGGTACGTGCGGGCCCCGCGGGGCCTGCATGTGCGTGAAGGGCTCTTTGTAGTGCGCATTCGGGGGCGCTCGATGGAACCCAGGATCCCCGATGGAAGCTATGCGGTCTTCCGCGCGCCTGTTGTGGGTTCCCGCCAGGGCAAGATCGTCCTCGCCCAGCAGCGCGGGTACCACGACCCGGACACCGGGGGCAGCTACACGGTGAAGCGGTACGAAAGCGCCAAGACCGCAAGCGAAGATTCGTGGCGACACACCATGATTCGTCTCGTGCCCGAGAACCCGGAGTATGAACCGATCGAGATTCCGGCGGACAGTGCAGACGATCTGGCGATTATCGCCGAATTCGTGACCGTGATGTACTGATAAAGGGCGCCGTCACTCGCCTTTCGCATGTCCATGCGGGTACCTGCGCGGGACGGGGACGGGGCTCGTCGCAAGTGGCTACACACACGGGGGACCCAGTGCGAGCTGGGACTCTGCCCGGGGGGACGATTGGTTGCCTGACCGCTTCGTCGTCGCGCACAGTGCCGAGGGGGGCAATGGCAAGTGCGCGCCGGGGGGCACCGAGACGCTTGTTCTTGACTGGACCTCGGCCCGGCGCAACGCCATCTATGACCCGTCGATGTTGCTCGGCGCCTGCGGCGGAACGCTGACCGCGCCGCTGCAGGACCTTCTCGACATTGCAACCGCCATCTACCTTGCGGATGTGGCGGCGTTTCGTGGTGCCCACGAGGAATGGGTCCGCCACCTGCACCTGACCATACCCGTCCTCGAGCCCACCTTCTGGCAGGCGCAGACCCCGGATCTGCAGCACCTTCTCTACAGCCTCACCCGGGACTCCTTCGCCTTCCACTTCCTGCAGGCTGACCGGGACCGTTTCGAAGAGTGCGAGCAACACGCCCTGTCCGGCCCCCCGGATTGTGTATCATTACTGTCAGGGGGTATGGACTCTCTGGCCGGCGCCGTGTCTCTTCTGAGGGCCGGGCGCAGGCCGCTGCTCGTGAGCCACCAGTCCGCGAACCCCGTGGTGCAGACCGCACAGCGTCGGCTTCTGGCAGCGCTGGAGACACACTGGCCCGCGGGAGCACAGTGGGCCGGCGTCCGGGTGACGCCCGGGAGCTATGGCGTCGGGGCTCGGCCCTTCCCCCCGCCCGAGGAGCGCGAGCCATCTCGCCGGGCTCGGCCGGTTCTCTTCCTGACACTCGGGGCCATCGCCTCACACTGCCTCGGGACACCCGAAGTCTACCTGTGTGAGAACGGGGTGCTCACCGCCGCATTGCCTCTCACCCCGGCACGCATTGGCGGCATGTCCACCCGCAGCACCCATCCCGTGACCATCAAGCTTTTCTCGGAACTCCTGCAGAAAGCCGGGGTGTGCACGAGCTACCTCAACCCCTTCATGTTCCAGACCAAGGGCGAAGTGGTGCGCACATTCCTCAAGCCCGTGCTTGCGCCGCAGGAGATCGCGCAGTCCGTCTCGTGCTGGATGGTGGGGAGGTTCGTGCGCCCGTGCGGGGGATGCGTGCCGTGTCTGCTGAGGCGCATCGCGCTGCTCGCAGCGGGGTTGCCCGATGAGGCCTGCATCAACGACGTCTTGCGCGATCCTGAGCAGTACCGGGGCACGGACGCCTTCGGCAATCTCGCAGACCTGCTCACCCAGGCTGCAACATTCCTAGGCAAGACTGACCTGGAACTCCTCCTGGAGTACCCGCAGTTCGCGGATCTCATCTCCGCCGACGTGCCGGTCCAGGATGTCCTGCGCACCATGAAGAGACACGCCGTCGAGGTCATGAACGTCTGCGACGCTCATTTCCCGGCGGCTGCGAGGATGCTTCACGCCGCGGTCATCTGACCAGTCCCTACAGCTTCATCGCATACATCACATACTCGATGAGTGGTTCGAACCCCGCCTTCTCGTAGACGGCCCGCGCCGCAGCATGCCCCTCGTTCAGCCCTGTACCCACCGCCGCCACTTCCATCCCGGCCTCCCGGAACCTGTTCAGCGCGAATTCCACCTGCTTCGTGCCGATGCCCCGCCCGCGAAAAGCCGGGGAGACGCCGTTGTAGTGGATCGTGCCCACTTTCCGGGCCGAACTCATGGCGAAGCTCACGAACCCCGCCACCTGTCCCTCCAGTTCGGTCACGTAGACATTGTCCATCTCATCCCACAGGCGGCTCATGACCTTTGGCAGCAGCCAGCGATCCCAGCGCTCATCCCCGATGGCGCCGTATTTCTCTTCGAGACCGAAGTCCGATCCGATCGCCCAGATCTCCTGCACGATTGCCTGAATGCGGGGCATGTCCTGCAATGTCGCCTTGCGAATGTCCATGCTCTGGTCTCCTGTAATGCCCTGGGGCCAAGGGTCCTCAGATGCTTTCCAGCTCGCGCCGCAGAGCCTGAACCAGCATCTCTCCCGAGCCCGGGGCCAGCTTGCTCGTGCGCTTGAGTTCCAGTTCGTACCCGCCTTCGTCGTAGTGGTGCCGGTAACCCACATACCCGAGATGTCCGTTCGCCAATCCGCAGAAGGCCACTGGGTCGAAGCCGTCCTTCACATCGAGCCCCAGTTGGCAGAAGGGTTGCACCGAAGCTGCCCCGATGCGAAGATCGCCGATGCGCCGGGCCAGTAGCTCGCACGGCATGCTCGCTTGCTCTCTGAAGATCACATCCAGCAGCACCAGTTCCCGGGCGTACACGTGCTCCACGGTCTTCTCTCGACCGCTGCGCCACAGCTC
>JAGPGE010000229.1 GCA_018056145.1 Armatimonadota bacterium | reverse complement strand
CGATGCTTCCGCCGTGACGCACGGAACCGTCCTTGAAGGTGTGCTGCAGCGTGCTGATCACCACATATGGGGCGATGACCACCTCATCCTCCAGCGTCAGCCCCGCCATGCAGTTCAGCCACGACCCACGGGCGATGTACACGTCATTGCCGATCTCGAGATTGTGGGTGTTCAGGAGCGTGACCTGCGAACCCAGCGTCAGGTTGCGACCGCACTTGCGGATGAATGGTCGGGCAAGCATACCCCTGAGCTTCACCGAAATGCGGTTGTCCGGCCACCAGTTAGTGAGCAGCCCGACGAGCCAGATGGGGAGCGCCCAGCGCAGTTGCAGCATCAGTTCACGCATCAGCGTCTCTCCTCGGCAGCCTGTCGAAGCAGACCGAGCAGGCGCCTGCGCTTCTCGGACAACACGTCGGAGACGTAGTCCTCGCTGGATCGCGCACTGCGCTCGGAGTACTGGCTGAGCAGGTCCGGGCGGTCCTGAAGCTCCCGGATCATCTGCCCGAGACGCGCGAAATCGCCCGCGGGGAACCTCTGGTCCGCGGGGAGCAGTTCGGCGATCCCGCCCACATCCGAACCCAGGGCTGGCAACCCGCGGGACATTGCCTCGATCATCGCGCGAGGCATGCCCTCGGTGGCCGAGGTCATCACGAAAAGGTGGGAGCTATCCAGAAGGCGCAAGAGCTCCTCGCGGTCGGAAAGGTGCCCAAGGAACTCGACCCGGTCCGCGATGCCCAGATCGGCCGCAAGTGCCTCCAGGCTCCCGCGCAGAGCTCCGTCTCCCGCGAGGCGCAGGCGCAGATCAGCCCCCAACCGGGTAGCCTCGGCGACCCCTCGCAGCAGGACATCATGGCACTTCACGGGTACCAGGCTCGCAACCAGCACCAGCTCCAGCGGGCGGCACGGGGCCTCGTACGTCCGGGCAGGCTGCAGCCAGGACCGTGGCAGGCGGATGCTGGAGATGCTGTCGGTGACAGTACGCGGGCCCGCCGGATACTTGCGTTGAAGGTGCTCGCGGCTGACGTAGCTGCCGACCACGCAAGCGGGAGGGATCGTGCGCATGTTCATGGCGCTCCACTTGCCCGCGAGACTGGCCAGGAGACCGTGCTGCCCGGCCTGGAGAGCGGCTTCCGGGTCGCCAATCATCTCGAACATCACCGGTCGGCCGATCCGCCGGGCAATTCGGCATGCGTGGAGCCCGGTGTGAGAGGGCACCCGCACGCACACGGCATCCGCGGCCCGGATGGCCGGCTCCAGGAGAGGGCCGAAGATCGCTCCCGAGCGCAACGTCAGCTGGATCCCGCCGGCATTGGGCAGGGGCAGGAACTCCACCCCGTCGCCGTCTGAGCGCCGAGCGTGTTCAGGCAGCTCGCCCTCAATGACGCGCGCCGCGACGATCACCTCTTCAAACACGGCCCGGTAGTCGTCGAAGAAGGACCGGTCAAAGCAGTAAGTGTCGAAAACGCCGTTGCCAGCGCTGAAGTACTTGTGGTCCGTTGCAACGAGAATCCGCACAATCGCCTCCTGGTTGGCATCGGGTCTGCGCGTAGTTCCCGTTGCAGGCCCACATCCCCTCCCCATTCCCGCCGAGCTCAGCCGCCTCCGCCCATATCCTGAGCCGATGCGGGGACCCCGTCAGCGGCAACGCCGAGCTCCGCGCTGGTCTTTTCAGTCTGGGACACGGGACGCCGCACCTGTCGGAACACCATCGCGAACATGAGAGCACCCAGGAATGGCCAGAAGGCGGTCCGGTTGATCACGAGGGTCATGGAGTTGAGCAGCGACCAGACCAGCAGAGTCGTGGTCTGCCAAGTTCTGTCGTGGCGGTCGAGGCGGATAGCCCTGCGCGCCACGGTCCACAGCAGCCAGATGCCCATCAACGTCCCGATGACGCCGTACGACATCCCCCACTCCACGAAGGTGTTGTGGGAGGAACGCCGGAAAAGCATCGCCCCCGCCCCTGGCGTCAAGGCGACGATCCGCGCCCCGAGGGCACGGTCGACTCCGCCAGACCCGACTCCGCGAAGGAATACCACGTCGCTTGCCGTCATGACGTCCCATCCGGCTGACCAGATGCTTGCCCTACCGCCCAGGGAGGACAGGTCGCCGCGCTCAAACCGGGAGGCGCTGGTACCGAAAAGCCCCAGCGTCGGCGCCACAAGTTCGGCCATCATCAGCACGATGCCGGCGAAGATCAGCATGAGAATCGCCATCATCCGGTACCGCGCGTGGCGCGAAGACAGCCAGCCGATCCCGCCCACCAGCGACAGGATCGCACCCCGGGAGGCGCTGATCAGTGTCTCCACGGCAAGCCCGCCCGCGAACGCAGCCCAACTCATGCCGTTGCGGCGCCGGCGCCGTCTGGTGGCCACAGGAGGTGTCGCCGCGAGCATCACGGCAACGATGGTGGCAAGACCAGTCTGAGCGCCGATCTGGTTGCGGTTGGTGATCACGTTGCCCCGCCCGTCACGGGCTTCCATGAATGTCAGGCCCCGGGCGCGGCCAGGCAGGGGAAGCGTCAGGACCACAAGAAGGCTGGTGCTGATAAGCACCGATACGACGAAAGTGCGCATGAAAACCAAGCGCAGGCGGTCGTCGCGAACCAGAACGCCGATGGGCAGCGCGATGAGTGTCCCCCCGGCCACGAGCAGCCCCCGGTTACGCTCGGCCGGGTCCACCCACCATAGCCCGGCCAGCACGAGGAGGGCGCAGAGCGTGACCGGCAGTTGCTGGAGCAGATTGCGTTGCCGCGGCCAGTCGATCATCCCCAATATCACCGCGGGGATGTACAAGCCCAGGTACATGAAGTCCTCAACCCCAAGGCGCTTGTGCACCTGGAGGATGAGCCACAATGGGCGCACCCCGGAGGCCAGAGCAGCAATCATGATGACGATCAGTCGCAATGCCAGTACTCTCCATCGGCCGGCGCGGATGCAGGCGGCTGTCTTGTCACGTGGTGGCACCTTTCTCCCAGACCCGGGTGATCGCCCGGGCGCATGTTTCCAGGGAGAAGGGGCTGGCGTCGAACCGGGCGAGAGCGGCAGCCCGGTCCGGCTGGTGGGACATCAGGGCATCGCGCGCAGCCTCGGCCCAGACCCGATCCGGCTCCTCCAGGGGCAGGCACCGCACCAGGTCGAAGTGGGTAGCGATCTCCAGGCAACCCGGCAGATCACTGGCGATCACCGGTATGCCGGCCGCGCACGCTTCCAGCACGGCTCCCGGCAGACCCTCACGGCGAGAAGGCAGGAATGCGAGATCGGCCGCGCACAGAATGCGCGATACATCCGAGCGCTCGCCCGCGAAGACAGCCCGGTCTTGCAGTCCGGCAGCGTTGATGGCTGCGTGCGCAAGTTCCTCCTCGCGGCCGCCGGGCTTCCCGACCAGCAGTAGATACGCATCGGGCTGCAGGGCCGCCAGTTCCACGAAGACCGACGCCAGCCGCCCCTGGTTCTTCGCCTCGCAGAAGCGGCCCACGTGAACACACAGGCGAGCGTCCACGGGCACGCCGAATTCGGCGCAGACGCCCTCGCGGTCTGACGGCGCCCGATAGGCGGCGATATCCAGCCCGTTGTAGACAACCCGGCAGCGCGGATCGTTTCGCCAGTCTCCGCGCCATGAGCCGGCCAGCGCCCCCTCGCTCACGCCCAGAATATCCGTGGCGTGACGGTCCACCAGCCTGCGCATGGCAGCCCTTTGGACATTGCGCAGCAGGCCGTCTTGGTGCGCGTCACCCATCGAGCGGAAATGCGCAATGCGCACCGGTGTGCGCTGTCTCGCGGCCAGCATGAGTATGAGGCCCGAGAACAGGTGCAGATGCGAGTGGACCACATCGTACCCGCCTGAGCGCACGATCGCGCCGAACCGCGCCGGGAAGCCCATACTCCTCAGCGAGCAGGGGATGACCTTGCCGCCGAGGGCCTGGATCTCCTCATCCAGTTGGCCCTTCACCCCGGATGTCACGAGGAAGTCCATCTGGAACCGTGAGCGGTCCACGTGGCGCATGAGTTCCAGGGTGCGCATTTCGGCGCCCCCGCGGTCCATGCGCGAGAAGACGTGAAGAACGCGGACAGGGTTAGCCACAAGCACCCTCGCGCTTCGACATGGCCAGCCCAGGCCGCGAGAGGTTACTGTACACTGCCAATTGCTTCAGACTCCCGAGCGTCACCGCCGACTCCAGTGTGATGGGAACCGTGCCCCCGAACTGAGCCGAACCCGCTGAGTTCGGAACACCTGCTGCCGGAGTGATCAGCCCATGTAACCCAGGTCTCGCAGCCGGCCTTCCATGGCCTCGATATCCGCTTCCGACAGCTCCTCCGTTGCGCACCCGCCGGAGCTGACTCGTTCCGGCTCGGCGTACGGCAGATCCAGCACCTCGCGCAGCGCCTGAAGCATCCCGCTGATTGCAGTGGGGAGCTTCCCGATCCGCGCCAGGGCGGCAGCGTTTGCCCCGACTATCCCCTCCATCTGGTGGGTGCCCTGCCAGCCTTCCTTCTTGAAGACCAGTTGCCGCGCCGTCTCCTCGTAGGACAGCACGAGGCTTGCGTCGGCTCCCATCGGTCCAGTCACGTAACCAGGCGCCGGAAAGCACACCGCGAAGGGCACGTTAGGACCCTCAGCGCCATACAGCTCAAGACCGTCATAGACCTCGAAAAGAGGCTCGTCTCTGTCCGGGAAACGCAGTTCCCTGAGGGCAGCGATGATCTCCGGCTTTAGCTTCGCCAGAGCATCCCGGTTCTCC
Source organism: Armatimonadota bacterium (assembly GCA_018056145.1). GTDB lineage: Bacteria > Armatimonadota > Zipacnadia > Zipacnadales > JABUFB01 > JABUFB01. Next base: position 3,754 of record JAGPGE010000229.1, on the reverse strand, counting down.
TCGTAGTCCACCGACCAGTATGCCTCGCCGAACGCGCCGGGCCAGCGGATGAGCGCGCTGTCCGCCGTCTGCTCCACACTAAACAGGCTCCTCAAAGGGGACGCCGCGAGCCTCTGCTTCAGTCTTTCGTAGCTGGAAGATGGCGCCGCCGCCCGCAATGCCCCCGCGAGAACTCCCGCCCAGGAGCGCAGCATCCGTTTTGCACCGCGCCTCACTGCCGGCCGGACCAGTCGCAGGTCCCCGGCGCCATTCCCGGACACCGGGAAGCGAGTGTTGATGCGCCCGGTGTTGATGAGCCCGCGGCAGGGCGTGTGCCCGTGGTCGGAAAGCAGTACGATGGGCGTCTCCGGCCCGACGCATTGCTCGATGCGTCCCACCAAGCGGTCGGCGTGAATGTAGGCATCCTCCACCGGATCGCCGGTCTCGCCCGGATGCTCCCACTTTCGCGCCTGCAGGTAAGAATGCTGAATGTGGTCGGTGTAGTTCTCCACCACGAAGAAGACATCAACGGGGTGATGCTCCAGCAAGTAGGCGGATGCGTCCTCCAGCCACTGGGCCTGCTGCCCGAGAGTCGCCCGCCGCCGTGATGGGTGCACCTTGGTCAGCGAAACCAGGTCAGTCTTCCCGCAGGCCTTAGTGACCTGCTCGTACAACGCGGGGCTGGAGAACATAGTCGGACCGTACTCCGGCGTGCCCATGATGCCGGAGATCATCCAACCGTCCAGGGGCTCGGGCGGATAGGTAAAGGGAAGGCAGAGAAGGCCGACGGAGAGCCCACGGCGGTTGAAGTCCTTCCAGAATGGGGCGACCCGGCTGTCGGAGCGGCAGACCGGACGCCAGCGCCGGTGAACCGGGTCGTACGACTGCATGGCGAGAATCCCGTGCTCCCGGGGTTCCACGCCCGTGTACATGCTGGTCCAGGCAACCGATGTGACGGGGGGAATTGTGGAGCGCAGGCGTCCCCTCGCGCCGGCCGAGGTGATTCGCTCAATGTTCGGGAGCTTCCCCGCCTCCATCAGCGGGAGAGCCTGATCCCAGGTAGCACCGTCTAGGCCAATGATGGCCAGGCGGCAGCGTTGCTCACTCATGCGGACTTCCTCTCTCGCGCCAGCATCGGCCGGACGATGCGCGCCAGCCTGGCGCCAATGGCGAACATCGGGAGTGCGAACAGGCCGAAGGCCGCAAAAGCCCCCCACGGCGCCGCGACAACGCGCAGCAACAGGTAGGCTAGCCCAAGCCCGATCAAGAACGCCGGCCACAGCGCGATGGTCGTCACATTGTACGGCAAAATCCGGTACAGACGCCAGACCCGAACCACTCGCCACAGGTTCACCCCGGCCAGGGCGGCGGCCACGATGGCTGAGGCGGCGGTCAGCCGGTAGCGCGGGACCCAAGCGACGAACAGCCCCATCATGGCAATGGCGAAAGCGATGTGGTCCAGGGACATGATCCAGGGCCGGCCGGTCATGGTCAGTATCGAGCCCACCGAGCCGGTGGCGGAGTTGGCCAACTGCCCCGCGCACACGAGCACCAGAGCGTCGGAGCCTTTCACAAACTCATCGCCGAAGAGCCCCATGAACACGTGCGGCCAGCAGATGATGGCGCCGAAGACCCACATGGCCAGATACGTGGCCATGGCTGTTGAGCCGATAAAGGTCCTCCTCAGGCCGGGGATGTCGCCTTTCGCGTGAAGGGCCGAGATGGTCGGCGAAAAGACGGTCTGCACCACTGCCAGCGGGAACACTAGCATGTTCGCGCCGCGCCAGGCTGCCGAGTAGATCCCCAGTTCCGCCTTGGTCAAGAGCTTGCCCAGCACCAGAATGTCCACGCCGCCGCCGCCGAAAGAGAAGATGCTGTATAGCAGCATTGGCAGCCCGAAACTCAGAAGGCCCGCCCAGGGAATCCGGCTGCGCACATCCGCGGTGCGGGCGAGAATCGTGCGCCGGATGAAATGCCAGCCGACGACACATCCGAGGGCGGCGGCACCCGCATGCACCCAGGCCATGGCCTCGAAAGTGGGTCTCAGCAGACCGACCGCGACAATGCCTGCAAGCAGCGCGCCCGGCGCAAGAATGGACCCGACCGCAAGCATTTCGACGATGCGCTGCACGCCCCGCAGCGCGGAGACGATGATGTACTGCACCACCGCGAAAGGCAGGGCGATGGCGAGAATCCGGATGGGCGGGGCCAGCTCCGGGATCCCGTAGGCGCTCTGCGCGATGGTGGGCGCCAACAGAGCGACGGCGATGGCCATGACCAGCGCGATCGCCCCGTTCAGGAGGGTCGCGCCATATACTGTGCCCTTAAGTTCTTCCTTCTGCCCCAATGCGTCATAGTGCGCGACGTACTTCAGGACGCTCCAGCTTAGACAGCTCTCGGCGACCTTCTCCCCCATCGTCTCGACCGTCAGCGCCAGGCTGAACACACCGAAACGCTCGGCCCCCAGCACGCGGGACATTGCAACGCCGACCCCGAAACGCAGGAGCCGGTGGATGACCCTGCCGACGAACACGAGCGCCGACCCGTGCAGCAGGCTGCGCAGGCTGGTATGGTCAGCAGATGGCTGTTCGCTGTGTGTGCTCAACGTTTGCTCCGCCGCGACGGACCGGCCTGAACGCAGTCTCGAGGCGCGCCTGCGCTCTCAGACCAGCACCCGGAGAGAACGGCCAGACGACGCTCCCCTGAGGTGCAGCCGCCCCCTGCTGCCGTCGGCTGGCTGAGAGCCTGCCGCCGGACATCTCGGGGGCGGTGTGCGCGTCAATCACGCCGCAGTCGCGTTAGTCTTCGTCGCCGTAGTACTCGGAGTAGTAGTAGGAGCCGTAGTAGTAATACGAGCCCGGCGCCTGCTTCGCCTTGTTGATGACAACGCCGGGCAGGAAGTGGCCCTCCCGCTTGAACAACTCGACGAGCCGCCTAAGCGCGGGACGTTTCGTGTTCTCGATATCGACCACGATCACTGCCGCGTCGGCGATGCGCGTAAGAACCATGGCATCCGCCAGGATCGTGCCCGGCGGGGTATCAAGGATCACCAGATCGCACATGCCCTTGAGCCGCTGGACCAGGTCTCGCATGGCAGACGAATCCAGCAGTTCGCCGGGATTGGGCGGGATCGGCCCGCTGGTCATAATGCGCAGATTCGGGTAGTCGGTCTCATGCAGCACGTCATCAATAGGCACGCCGTCAACCAGGCAACTGGTCAGCCCGGTGGTGTTGTCATAGTCGAAAATGCGATGCTGGCTCGGGCGGCGCAGGTCAGCGTCCACGAGAATCACTCGCTGACCGCCTTCCGCGCACGCGATGGCGGTGTTCACGGACACTGTGGACTTGCCCTCACCCATGGCCACGCTGGTCATGACCAGGGACGAGATGGCCCGGTTGACCGAACTGAACCGCAGCGCGGAGCGAATCATCCGGAAAGCTTCGGCGAAAGGCGACTTCCCCATCGGGGAGCTCAGCAGAATGTTCTCGCGTCCGGTCTGCCGGAAGATCACCGCCAGCGTGGATACCCCGAGCTGTTCCTCCATCTCCTGGACCGACGCGTACGTGTTGTCCATGTAGTTGACAAGGAGAGCCACCCCGAGGGCGACGAGGAAACCGAAGAAAATGGCGAACAGCAAGTTCTTCTTCCTACTCGGGCTGACTTTCGGGGCAGGGGAGTCCGCGGCCTGGATCACCGTTGCGCTGGGGATCTCGACCATCTCTGCAAGCTGCAGGTCCTGCAGCTTCGCCATCAGGGTGAGGTAGCGGTTCTCCG
>JAGPGE010000228.1 GCA_018056145.1 Armatimonadota bacterium | reverse complement strand
GTACTCGAGGATGACGGGATCGAGGTCTACGACCAGATCATTGACATGGGCGTTGTTGGGGAGGATACTGACCTGCGCCAACTGCGCAATGACGTGCAGCGCATGATGGGACACTACGCGGGGGTCCCAACAAGTCAGCTGAGCATGGGTGATGTGCTGGAGGAAATGATGGTCATCGTTTTCCGGCACCGCATCACCATGCCGCCGGCGTTCGCCTCTGTCCTGCGCTCACTCATCATGACGGAGGGAACGTGCCGGCGCCTGAGCCCGGGGTTTGACTTCCGTGAACCAGCCGAGCGCGTTAGCCGGGAGGTGCTCCAGAACTGGTTCCAGCCCGGAAACTTGATCCGGGGCATATGGCGCTCGTTCCGGGACATCCAGCGCTACAGCCTGCTGATCCCACGCCAGGTAAGCGAACTCCTCGCCCAGTTCCAGGTGGGCGGGGTGACAGTCAAGATTGAAGCCGAGGAGCGCGACCAGATCCTGCGCCGCGCCGATGCCATGGCCAACCGCCTGGCGTTCTCACTGGTCGTGTCGGCGATGATCGTCGGCTCGTCGGTGATGCTTAGCAGCGAGAGGGCAACCAGTCTGCTGTCCACGCCGGGCGCGGTGGCATACGTGGTCATCGGCGCCCTCCTGGGACTGTACCTGCTCATCTCCATCATCCGGTCGGGTGGCCGATGACTCGACGCGATGCGGATGACGGGGTGTTCATACTTGCGTCCGCGTCTCCGAGGCGACATGAGCTGATGCGCGGGCTCGGGGTGCCCTTCGAGGTCGTGGTCTCGGATGCTCCCGAGCCCGTCCGGGAGACGAACGAGGCTTGCGAGCAGTACGCCGTCCGCATGGCCCTCGGAAAGGCACGGGCCGTTGCCGCTCAGCATCCGGGGAGATGGGTTCTGGGCGCAGACACGATCGTCGTGATCGACGACATGGTGCTGGGGAAACCGTCAGACGCGGAAGACGCCCGGCAGATGCTGAGGTCACTTTCCGGAAGAGCGCACGAGGTGCACACGGGCGTGGCGCTGGTTCGTTCCGGAGGAGGGGACTCGCGGGCGGAACACACTGCCGTGGCGACCACCCAGGTGCGCTTCCGGGACCTGACGGATGACGAAATAGACCGCTACGTCGCGACTGACGAACCGCTGGACAAGGCGGGCGCGTACGGGATACAAGGCCAGGGCGGCGCGCTCGTGAGCGGATACAGCGGGTCCCACACAAACGTTGTGGGGTTGCCCGTGGAGTTGGTCGCCGAAATGCTAAGCACCCACACGCTGATGCCAGTTAAGCAAGAGAGCCTGGATGGGTTGAGGGCCGCCGGACACCGCTTCACATAGCCCACGACGCAGTCCACATTGCAGCAGGGAAATCATGCGCGAATCCAGAGCGGACAGAGAGCGGGTAGTACAACGCCTTCGTGGCGACAGTACAGGTGAGCCCAGGGTTATGCACCAGGCTATCACTCGTGATCGCTACCAGCGGGCCCTGGATCGTTTCACCAAGGCCACGATGCACTGGTTCTCCCGGTTCTCCCGGGACATGGGCATCGACCTTGGCACCGCCAACACGCTGGTGCATGTGCGAGGCAGGGGCATCCTGCTTCGCGAGCCCTCCGTGGTGGCCGTGGACACGGCCACCGACCAGGTGCTTGCGGTGGGTGAGGATGCCAAGCGCATGGTGGGGAGAACCCCCGCGCGCATTGCGGCCATCCGCCCGCTGAAAGACGGTGTCATCGCTGATTTCGACGCCACCGAGGCCATGCTGAAGCACTTCATCCGCAAGTGCCAGCCGCGCCGGTGGTTCGCCCACCCGCGAATGGTCATCGGCGTCCCGTCCGGCATCACCGAAGTTGAGCGCCGCGCCGTTGAAGATGCGGCCCGGCAGGCAGGAGCATGGGACATTGCCATCATCGATGAACCGATGGCCGCCGCCATCGGCGCGGGGCTGCCCGTCGCTGAACCCGTGGGCAACATGATCATCGACATCGGCGGCGGAACAACGGAGATCGCAGTCATCTCCCTGGGCGGCACCTGCTCCCAACGCTCCATGCGGATCGCAGGCGAAGAGATGGACGAAGCCATCGCCAACTTTATCCGCCGGGAGTTTAACCTGTATATCGGTGAAAGCACCGCTGAGCAGATCAAGCTACGCATCGGTTCCGCCTACCCGCAGCCCGAAGAAGAAACTATGGAGGTTCGCGGCAAGGACCTTCTTTCCGGCCTGCCCAAGAGCATCGTGATCAGTTCCACCGAGATCCGCGAGGCCATCGCCGAGCCCGTGCAGGCCATCGTCGAGCTGGCCAAGGAAGCGCTGGACTCCACCCCGCCTGAACTGGCGGCGGACGTGATGAACCGGGGGATCGTGCTGGCAGGGGGAGGGGCCCTGCTGCATGGTCTGGACCAGCTTATCAGCGCGGAAACGGACATCCCGGTCTACGTCGCGGAAGACCCGCTGACGTGCGTCGTCATGGGCACCGCCAAGTACCTCGAGGAGCTTGACGGGATGCTGGTGGATGTCTGACCGGCGCTGCGAACGCGCCGGGCCGACAGTCACTAGATCTCGCTCTTATGTCACTACGCCTCTCTCCTCCGCAATCCGCCGTTCACCGCCCGCTGCTCGTGATGGTCGTGGTCGCCTTCGCGCTCACCATCTGGCAGCAGCAGGCGTGGCGCCTGGGACGCGTCAGCCTCCCCGAATACGTGGCCTTGGTGTTGGTCACGCCGGTCGCGACCCAGTTTTCGCGGGTGTTCCGCAAGACCCACGACATCGGTCTAGCAATGACACGGGCACCGCGTCTTGCCGACGAAAACCGACGCCTGCGGAGAGAGCGCGACGAACTGGAGGCTCTTCACATCCTTACCGTGGATATCCGTGCGCAGAACAAGGCGTTTCGGCAGAAACTAGGGTTCGAACCCAGCAAGAACTTCACGAATGTGGCCGCCCAGGTCACCAGCCGATCATCCAGCCGCAACGAGCGCTGGGTGCGCATCCGTACAGCCGGTGCGAAGCCGCTTGAGGTCGGCAATGTGGTGCGCGAGTCCAAGGGCCTGGTGGGGAGAGTGGTGGAAGCATCGGGCGACACCGGGCGCGTGGTCCTGCTAGTGGACCAGCATCACGCCGTGCGCGGGAAGGACCTCCAGACCGGCGAAGAGGGCATGGTCTACGCCGCGAATGAACTGGAGGCAGGGCCGAATCGGCTGCAACTGGAGAAGGCCCGGCGTGGCGCGCAGATCCGCGAGAACGACATCATCGTCACGTCAGACATGGGCGAGACCTACCCGGGTGGCCTGCCAATCGGGGTGGTTGAGTCCGTCCGGCGCTCGCCCACCAGCACCAGCAGTCTCGTCGCGTACATCCGCCCTTACGTGGAATTCGATCAACTGGACTTCCTGTACGTCCTGCGCGCCGGTGAGCAGTAAGCCGGGCTCTGGTGATCAATGCAACCATACGTCATCAGCATTCTGCTGCTCATCCTATCCGCCGCGCTTCAGGGCGCATGGCCCTCGTGGCTGCGCATCGGCGGCCAGGCGCCGGAGCTTGTGGTGGCCGCGGTTGCCTGCATCGGCCTGTCCCGCGGCGCATTCGAAGGTTGCCTGGCGGGGCTGATCGCCGCCGTGTTGCAGGGCGCCTTGGCACACACGCCTTTCGGCGGGCTGTTCGCGAGTTTCATGGTGGTCGGCGCCTGCACCGGTTTCCTGCGCGGTTCTCTGCTGTCCGAACGCACTGAGGTGGCTCTAGGAGCATCCGCGGGCGCAGTCATCGTGGCCAGCCTCATCCGCCTGGTGTTCATGCCCCCGGATATCTTTCTCCTGTGGCTCAAGGGCGTGTTCCAGGCGACGATATTCACCGTCATCGTGACCCCGCCGATCTTCTGGATCACCCGGCTCATGCACAGGCGCGAGCCTCGCATCTGACTTGGCGACGGGTCCGGAAAGGGAGCGCAGCAGATTGAGAACAGTGGGCATGATCCCCGCGCGGTACGGGTCCACGCGGCTCGAGGGCAAGGCTCTCGTCGACATCGCGGGCAAGCCGATGATCCAGCACGTGTACGAACAGGCCTGCCGGGCGACGCGCCTGGATGAGGTCATCATCGCTACTGATGATGAGCGCATCGCCGCGGCCGTCCGAGCCTTTGGCGGCCGCTATGAGATGACATCAGACACCCACCGCTCCGGCACCGACCGGCTCGCCGAAGTCGCCGGGCGCGTGGACTGCGACCTCATCGTCAACATCCAGGGCGACGAGCCGATGATCGAGCCAGCCGCCATCGACGCGGCCGCCGAGCCGTTCTTCAGCGGCGAAGCGGAACGGTTCGGCACCATCGCCACGCCGATCACCGACATCCGGGAACACCTGGAGCCGTCCACGGTCAAAGTTGTGGTGGACCGTACCGGCCACGCGCTGTACTTCTCGCGGGCGCCTCTGCCCTACTTCCGGCTGGATGCCAGCGGCGACGACTGGCCCGCGGACAAGCCACGGCAGCACCCGGAGTCCGGCGTTTGGCCGCTCAAGCACATCGGGCTGTACGTCTACACCCGCGAGACGCTGCTGTGGTACGCCGCGCTGGACCCCACGCCACTGGAGCAGACCGAGAAGCTGGAGCAGCTGCGCGCACTGGAGAACGGCTGCCCGATTCGCGTGGTGCAGGTGGACTACTCGCCAATCGGCGTGGATACACCGGAAGACCTTGAGCGCGTGCGGCGGATCTTCGCCGGCGCGGGAGACGGACCGCCTCGCGAACCAGGGAGACTGACCGAATGACCCCCGTAGCCATCGTTGACGGCGTGGAGCTGGGTGGCGATCGCCTTGCGCTCCTTGCCGGACCTTGCCTTGTTGAGGACGTGGACATCACCACCGACATCGCCCTGCGACTGCAGGACATCTGTGGCGAAATCGGCATGCCCTTCGTGTTCAAGGCATCGTACGACAAGGCGAACCGCACATCAATCCAGTCTGAGCGCGGCCCGGGCTGGCGCGAGGGACTGGAAATACTGGCCCGGGTCAAGGAGCGCGCACAGGTCCCGCTGGTATCAGATGTCCACGAAACCGCCCAGGTTGCGGAAGCGGCCCAGGTCTGCGACATCCTGCAGGTGCCCGCCTTCCTGTGCCGCCAGACCGACCTGCTGGTGGCGGTCGGGGAATCGGGCAAGGCGGTCAACGTGAAGAAGGGGCAGTTCGTAGCCCCCGCCGACATGCGCCATTCCCTCGAGAAAGTGCTGCACACCGGCAACCGACGGGTCAGCGTCACGGAACGCGGCTACGCTTTCGGCTACAACAACCTGGTGGTGGATATGCGCGGGATCCCGATCATGCGCGATTTCGGCTACCCAGTGATCTTCGACGGCACCCATTCGGTGCAGCTTCCCAGCGGTTCGGGCTGTGCATCCGGCGGGCAGCGGGAGTTCGTGGCGCCACTGGTGAAGGCGGCGGTTGCCGCCGGGGCCAATGCTCTCTTCCTAGAGACCCACCCGACTCCTGATTCAGCACCGTGCGACGGGCCGAACATGGTTCCCCTGGGGAGTCTCAAGGCACTGCTGGTCATCGCCCAGCGCCTGTTTGAGATCGTGAATGAATGACGGCCCCGCAAGAGACTGAGAGATGACTGAGATGGATCACAAGGCAATCCTGGAACAGGGACTGCGCACCATCCAGACCGAGCGCGACGCCCTGGACCGGATGATCGCGAACATCAACGATGATTTCGTGCGCGGCTGCGAACTGCTCCTGGACATGCAGGGGCGGTGCATCGTCTCCGGCATGGGCAAGAGCGGCGCGGTGGCCCGCAAGCTCGCCGGGACTCTGGCCAGCACCGGTACGCCCGCGCATTACATGAACCCCGCCGAGGCCGTGCATGGCGACCTGGGAATGGTCACCGACACCGACGTGGTCATCTTCCTGTCCAACAGTGGCGAGACCGACGAGGTTCTCAACATCCTGCCCCTGGTAAGCCGTCGCGGAGCGAAAGTCATCGCCATCTGCGGCGAGATGAACTCATCCCTCGCGCGCAATGCCGACGTCGCTCTGGATGCCGGGGTGGTCTGCGAGGCCTGCCCGCTGGGCCTGGCGCCCACCGCGAGTTGCGTCACTGCCATGGCCCTTGGCGACGCCCTCGCGATGGCCGTCATGTTCGCGCGCGGGTTCACCACGGAGGACTATGCCGCGTGTCATCCCGGCGGCACGCTGGGGCGCCGGACCCTTTGGCGCGTGCGCGACGTCATGCACACCGGAGACGAGGCGCCCTTCGTGGGCATGGACGCAACGGTGCTCGACGCGATCCTCACCATGAGTCGGGCGTCGGTGCGCGGTGCGGTCTGCGTTGTGGATGAGGGCGGCAAGATGCGGGGGTTCTTCACGGACGGCGATTTCCGCCTGCTCATGCAGCGCGAACCCGACCGCAACGCGGTGATGAACCGGCCGATCACCCAGGTGATGACCATCCGCTGCACCACCGCGCACCCGGACATGCTCGCCGCCGCGGCCGCCCGGGTCATGCAGGAGCGCGAGTTCGACAACCTGCCGGTGGTGGATGACGAGGGCCTCGCGATGGGCGTCGTCGACATTCAGGATCTGCTCAAACTGGGCATCGTCTGACCCGCGGATTCCCCCAATGGCCCCGCTCGCGATCATCCAGACATCCGACCTGCACAACCACCTCGACCTGCGCAGGGCGGGGCGCCTGCGCACTCTGCGCATCGAGAACCGCGCACTCCTGCTGGACTGCGGCGACGCAATCTGGGCGGGGAACGTGTTCGTGAAGCCTGGCCCGGAACCGGCGATCCGGCGCATGAACGAGGCCGGCTACCACGCCATGGCCGCCGGGAACCGCGAGTTCTTCTTCCGCTCATTCGGCATGATGATGAAGACCGCCGAGGCGCGCTTTCCCGTGCTGTGCGCCAACCTCATCCCTCGCGGGGACCTGGGGCACATTCTCCGCTGGGCAATCCTCGACAGCCCCTCTGGCGAGCGCGTGGGCGTCTTCGGACTGATGCCCCTGATGATCCCGCCAGGCTCGTGGGAGGAGCGCTTCTCCGACATGCGCTTCATCAGCCACCGCCAGGCGACTGAGGACGCTTTGGGGGCCCTACGCGCAGACTGCGCCTTCGTCATCTGCCTAAGTCACGCCGGCATCGAGACGGACATCGAGCTGGCGCGGGAGTTCGGGCAGATCGACCTGATTCTGGGTGGACATTCCCACCTGGAGGGCCGCGAGCTCTTCGTCGAGAACGGGGTCGCCATCTCTCACGTGCCCCCGTATGGCAAGGCGGCCGGGCTCATCATCAGCACCGGCAAGCCGGCCCCGGACGTGTTCCTTCGCCGCATGATCCCGCTGATCTGAGGCCACCAGTGACTGCGCCCCCGGCTCAGAGCCCGGGGCACAATCATCTGCCGGGGACGGTTCACGGGGGCCGTTCGGATTTGCCGCAGCCCCGGCGCCACGGCACGGCGAACCTCGATCAACTCAGGCCGGGCCCGCCCAGGGGACGAAGGCCCAGCGCTGCCAGAGCGCGTCCCAGTCGGTGAGTTCCCCCGGCAGGCAGTGGCCGGTCTCGGGCAGCATCCACAGCGTCCCCCGCCGTCCCAACGCTGACCACAGCCGCCGGCACTTCTCCGGCGTAGCGATGGGGTCCCACTCGCCCGCAATCACCAGCGTCGGCGCAACCACGTAGGGCGCCAGGCGCTCGGCATTGAGCAGGGGTTCGAGTCTCCGCGCTTCAGCCGCGTCCTCTTCGCACCAGGTGGCCTCGCCAGACGAGGCGTACAAATCCGCCGACAGGCAGACAGGCTGGTGAGCGACCACGAAACTCACTTTCTCGGGCATCAGGGAAGCCACTGCCAGGGCGATTCCCGCGCCGTAGCCGTCGCCGATGAGTCCCACGCTGTTGAAGGGCCGCTCCCCCTGCCCCAGCGCGATCTGCACCAGCCGGCAGGCATCCACAACGCCCCTGCAGATGAGGTGATCGGCTGCTTCGCCACGCGGCGGCGCAAGGCTCGCGCCCTGCCGCCATGGGAAGACGAACTCCAGGCACCCCGGCGCGGCAGAGGGTGCGTGATCAAGTACAGCGTCGGTGATCCGCACCAGCACACACTCGGCGTCCGCGTTCGGCAGACTGTGGTACGCCAGGCGAACTTCGCCGCGGCTGGCCACGAAGTTCAGCGTCCCGTCAGAGCTGATCCGATAGTCAGGCGGGAACTGCTCCAGGCGAGACAGTTCTCCGACCCAGAACCGCCCCAGCGCGGTATTGCTCTGCCCCAGATCAGGCAGCGGCCCGGAGCCGGCGAGACACCGGCTCGCGGGGAAGACGATTGTCAGCAGAAAGATGGTAGCGAGCGTTGACTTCATGGATGACACTGGTGGGTAGCCCCCTCACGCGCGATTGACGGCCGACAATCGCAGCGACTAAGATGAGTTACCAGTGCTTTCGGCGGCGCGGAAAGCCGGCTCCGAAACCCGGGGCAACACCCCCGTAACTTCCGCGCCGTCCACTGCCGGCGCGTCAGCGTGATCGCGAGGCTCACTTC
>JAGPGE010000227.1 GCA_018056145.1 Armatimonadota bacterium | reverse complement strand
CCATGTGGCTGAGGACGTGTACAATTACGCGCTGGACATCATCCAGGCCACGCGCGAGTCCGAATCCCTGCGTCTCGGGGCCAGCCCGCGCGGTACCCTGGGCCTGATCCGCTGCGCCCAAGCACTGGCCACGCTGCGGGGGCGCGATTTCGTCTCCCCAGACGAAATCAAGGAGCTCGCGCCCAGCGTGCTCGCCCACCGCGTAATCTTGAGGCCCGAGGCGCGCATGAGCGGCCAGACGGCGAACGACCTGATCCTGCGCATCCTGGACCGCGTCCGCGTCCCCGCCTAGACCAGCGGCGAGGCGGGCAATTGCGAGCGCGCGCCAACTGCCGCCTCACCTGCTCGCGTGGGGCGGGCGTCTCTATGCCGCTGTGAGCCGTCCCTGCACATTCTGACCGGAGCCACGGAACATGCGCATCGCCATCGGCGGCATTTCCCACGAGACAAACACTTTCGCCCGCGGTCTGACGACCATCGACGACTTCCGCCGGTCCGGGGGATTCCCGGGGCTTCTGGAAGGTCGCCAGGTCATCGAGCAGTTACGCGGCAAGAATATCGATACCGGAGGGTTCATCGAGGCATCGGAGCGCTTGGGGTTCACCCCGGTCCCGCTGCTGTGGACCTTCGCCCAGCCTTCGGGCATTGTAGAGCAGGCCGCGTTCGATGAGCTTCTCGGCATACTGCTGGACCGTCTCCGGCTGGCCATGCCCGTGGATGGAGTGCTTCTGGACCTGCATGGCGCCATGGTGACCGAGGAGCTTGAGGACGCCGAGGAGGCCATCCTGGACGGGGTGCGCAGCGTGGTCGGCCCATCGATCCCGGTGGTCTGCACTCTCGATCTTCATGCCAATATCACTCCCGCTATGGCGGGGGTGGCCACCGCACTGGTGGGCTACGATACCTACCCTCACGTGGACTGCGCCGAGCGAGGTCTGGAGGCTGCGCAGATCGTTCTTGACGCCGCCCGGGGCGAAATCGTGCCCACCACGGGGTACGCCGAAGTGGACATGCTCATCAGCCCCCCAAAGCAGTGCACCCTGGTATCCCCGATGATGGAGTGCTTCGAGCTGGTGCGGGAGATGGAGCGCCGCCCGGGGATTCTGGACGTCACTCTTGCCGGAGGGTTCCCCTTCGCCGACATCCACCACGCCGGGGTGTCTGTTGTGGTGAACGCCGACAACGACGCCCGCCTCGCGCAGGAGACGGCCGACGAACTGGCGCGGTATGTCTGGGATCGCCGGGAGGAGTTCCGCCTGACCCTGACTCCCGTCCGGCAGGCGATCCGCGAAGCCCTTGCGCTCAATGAGGGCCCGGTGATCCTGCCCGACGGCTCCGATAACCCCGGCGGCGGCGCGCCCTGTGACGGCACCGCACTGCTGCGCGCGTTGGTGGAGATGGACGCTCCTCGCTCGACCCTGGCGATCATCGTGGACCCGGAGTCGGTTGCACGCGCGATTGCGGCGGGGGTCGGAAACCGCGTGAAGCTCCGACTGGGCGGGAAGACCGACGACATGCACGGTGAGCCCCTGGATCTGGAGGGCTATGTGCGCCTGATCTCCGACGGCGCGTACGTGAACCGCGGGCCGATGATGACGAACATGCCCGTGAATCTCGGGCGTCTGGTGGTGTTCGTGGTGGGGGATGTGGAAGTGCTCATCTGCGAGCGACGAGCCCAGCCTTTCGACATGCAGTGCCTGCGCAGCGTGGGCATTGAACCCACCGACCGCCTCATCATCGGCCTGAAGTCAGCGGTGCATTTCCGCGCCGACTACCAGCGGGTCGCCCGAAAGATCATCGAGATTGATACGCCCGGCATACACAACCCGGATGTCACGCGGTACAGCTACAGGCGCCTGAGACGTCCGATCTGGCCGCTTGATGAAATCTGACGCGATAGCCGCCGGACGCCGGCAACAATTCCTGGAGGCCAGACAATGGGTGCTCCCGATTTCTTCTTTGCGGTGAACGCCACGTTCAACCACATTCTAGAAACCTACGGCGAGGAGGCGCTCCATCGCTACTGGCAGGAGATGGGGCGCGAGCACTATCGCGCGGTAACTGAAGCGATCCGCCAACGCGGCCTGCAGGCTCTGAAAGAGCACTGGGAAGGGCTCTTCCCCGAGGAACCCGGCAGTGATGTCTCCACCCGTCTCGAGGGCGATGCGCTGACCCTCGAAGTGCGCACGTGCCCCGCGATCCTGCACCTGCGGACCCACGGGCGCGAGATCCTGCCCTGCTACTGCGACCACTGCGCACACGTGTCCCGCGGGATGTGCGAACCAGCCGGGGTGAGTGTCGAGGTGACCGGGGGCATGGGAAGCTGCGTTCAGGTGTTCAAGCGCCGCTGAGGTCCCAGACGTGTTGTGCTCGCCCAACTATTGTATTATAGTGACTGTGCAGCATCGGCACCCAGGCGACCACAGGCGACTCGAGCGAGGGCTCTGGTACATGGCCAATGGCGAAAGTGACCGCAACACCATACTTGTTGTGGATGATGAGCGGGACGTAGTCCTTGCCACACGCATCTTCCTCGAGGCCGAGGGGTACAATGTACTAGAAGCATTCGACGGTCTTGAAGCGCTGCGTGTCCTCAAGACCGTGCAACCTGACCTCATTATGCTCGATGTCCGCATGCCCAGGCTCAATGGGTGGAAGACACTGGAGGCCATCCAGGCCGACGAGAAGCTGCAGAACATCCCCGTACTCATGCTCACATCTATGAACGACCCTGGCCACATGGCAACCGGGATCAACCTCGGTTGCACGTGGTACTACACGAAGCCGGTAACGGATTACGCTGATCTGGCACTGGTAGTGCGGCGAATTCTCGAGTCCGTCCAGCTGCCCCCAAGTACGTAATCAGAAAACGCGAGCATTCACGGGCCGCGCGTCTGGGGCAGTCCCGGCGAGAAGCGAGCTTCTTCCCGGTCTCGCCGGCCGAAACAGGGCACATCGAGTGGCGCCCGCGATCCGCGGGTATCTCGTGTTCGTTGGGGAGGGCGTGCTTCGCGGGTGCGGGAGGGCGGGGCAGACAGCACGTTTGCCGTCTTAGTCGATTACGGGTGGCGCATGCTTACAGGCATGCGGTGGTTCACTTTGCGTGTCGGCTGGACCGGCGTTATTTTCTTCTCTGTCGTGGTCACCCTCCTTGCCTGTCGGTGGTCCGGGGGGCTGTCTGTCTCCGAGTTCGCGGTTCTCGACGCAATGATGCGAATGCGCCCGCCTGCCGAACCGGGACCCGAGATCGTCCTGGTTGGCGTTACCCGGGAGGAGATCGAGAACTACAGTGAGCTCCGGCCTCCCGAATGCGCCTGCGAACTGGTGCCCCGCTCCAGGATCGGGAATGCCATCAAGCGCGTCAAGCGCGCAGGGGCTCGCGTTGTCGCCGTGGACCTGATGTTCTCCCAGATGTGCCCGGTGTACCGGGACACTTCTGCGTGGCATGACAAGCCGCTCATTGAGTCCCTCCACATGCCCGTTCCCACCGTCATCGCCGCCAACACCAAATCCAATCCGGGTTGGGTCGAGTTCAAGGATCCGCCGAAGCCTTTCGCAGACGGCGCGCACACGGTCGTCGCCTCCCCGGTGCTGTGCAACCCGCACGGCATGGTGCGGGGCGTGAGCCTCATGCAGCACGGCCTGCTTCCGTCCGGAGTGACGGACGACCTGCGAAGACACGTGCAGCCCGTGGGGGTCGTGTATCTTCCCCTGTGCCTGGCGACCTACGCCGCGTGGCTAGGCGTGCCGGATGAGATCCCCGAACCCACGTCACCGCACGAGATCGTGCTCGACGGCAGGAGTATTCCGGTCTGGCCGTGCGAGGCCCTCCATCTGATGGAGCCGCTGGTGCGCGCTCGCGGGAGCAGCGCGACCGGGGCGAGCCGCTGCTTCATGCTGATAAACTGGGTAGGGCCCCCGGGTTCATTTCCGACATACCCGCTCGGCGCAGTGCTGGATGCGCCCCAGGACAAACTGGAGCAGCGCTTCGGCGGCAAGGTCGTGGTCTTCGGCTCCCTCGCGGACCGCGCAAGCACGCCCATGGGGCAGGCAGTGGAGCCGAATGATCCCGAACGGGCTGACGAAAGTGGCGAGGCCACCATGAGTGGTCTGGAGATGCATGCCAACGCCATCGATACGTTGCTGCGCAGGCGGTTCATTAGACATGTCCCCAGCGGCTGGATGTGGGTGCTCATCTTCGGTCTATGTCTGTCAACGGTTGCGTCCTTTAGGCGGCTGGCAACCTGGTTGGCTGTCACTGTCGCACTGGGTCAGATCGCCCTACTTTTCGTGCTGGCGGCGATCCTCATCCGCTACGACTTCTGGCTGTTTGCCGTGACGCCGTCTGTCGGTGTTCTGCTGACGGGCGCGGTATCCGCGGTATGGGCCTACTCCTCCGCGCGCCGCGAGGCAATCGAGCTGGCTGGTCAGGTCCGGGCGCGCGATGCCGTCACCCGCACTCTGGTCCACGACCTGAAACAGCCCCTTGCGGCAATCGGGGCGCTCGCCGCGGCACTGCGGACCCAGCAGTCCAGGGGTCCGATCACGCCCGAACTGATCGACAAGATCCAAGAGCAGGTGTCCCGGGCGATTGGCGACATCGACGACCTGCTCAACGCCGACCCACATCGCGAACTGAACGTCAAGCCGCAGGAGTTCGACCTTGCCAGGCTCGCCCGTGACCTGGCCACCACCCAGTCCATGAAGTCCGATATGCACCGCATCGAAGTGTCGGCGCCGGAAGTGCTCATGGTGGAAGCTGACCCGAGGTACGTCGCCCGGGCCATCAGCAATCTTCTCGACAACGCGATCAAGTACTGGCCGGAGGGGGGCACCGTCATCCTGAAGGTGGTCTCTGAGCCGCCCGATATGGCTGGCATCCACGTCATTGACGGCGGGATGGGGATCCCTCACCACTTCCAGGACCGCATCTTCGAGGCGTATGAACGCGGCGCGGCGGATGGGTCAGCCATCGAGGGCACCGGCATCGGCCTGTACTCGGTGCGTCGCATTGCCGAGGCACACGGTGGCAGCGTATCAGTGGACAGCGCCCCAGGAGCTGGATCGCGTTTCACATTCCGCATCGCCGTACGCACCCCCGTACGCGTCAACAATGAACAGGTGGCAGAGCGTCATGAGACCTAGCAGACTGCGTGCGTCGATACTCTCACTGGTTGCCCTCGGTCTGCTCTCAGCATGCTGGGCAGCGCCCATGACGAGAGCGCGCATCACCTCCCACACAGGGACCGTCAAGACACAACGGGCGGGCCGGGGGCCGTGGCTTGTGGTCAGGACCGCGGCCCACAAGAGACTATACGCAGGCGACCATCTGGTCACTGGGGAGGGCGCCAAAGTCAAACTGCTCATCGACGGCGCACGCCTGGAACTGGGGCCGCGAACGCACGTGATCATCCCCGCTCCGCCGACCCACGGGAAGCCCAGCCGGCTGAGGCTCCTGTGGGGCAGAGTCTGGAGTTGGATCGTCTCCAAGCCAAATGTGGAGATTGTCACCGCCGGTGCCATCGCTTCGGCCGAGGGCACCCAGTTTGCCCTGGAGGCCACCGAGAGCGGCTTCACTACTCTGACGGTCTATGCGGGCCTCGTGCGGTTCCACAACGAACTCGGACAGGTGGTCGTCGGGGCGAACGAACAGAGCACCGCAGCCCCGGATCAGGCGCCCACGCGGCCTATGCGCGTGGACCCGTCGGGTGCACTGCAGTGGGAAGCCTCCGTGGACACCATCCATCTGGACCTGGAGATGCGCTTCCTGCCTGGATTGTCGAGAGAGCAGCTACTGACCGAGATCAGCGCGATGCAGCCCCCGGACAAGACATCGGATGCGTCGGCGTGGCTCAGATTCGGCGACCTGAACCATGACCTCGGGGAGTATTCGGTAGCGGAGGATGCGTACCGGGCCGCACTCAAGACTGATCCGGGCAGCCCCGAGGCTGAACTGCGGCTGGGCGCCTGTCTCTTGGCGCAGAACCGCAGTGCCGAGGCATTACAGGCCTTCGGGAACTGGGCGAAGTCGCCGCGGTACGGCGCCACAGCCCTCGCGGGAACGGCGGCGGCGTATCTCATGGAAGGTGCCCCGGAATCTCTCGCCCAGGCCAGATCCAGCGTGGCGGCGGCCTGCGTCACGGCTCCCGGCGACCCGATTGTGCAGACGGTTCGCGGGCTGGTCGCCCTGCGCTCGGGTGACCTCGAGGAGGCGAAGCTCGGTCTGTCCGAAGCCTTGCGGATCGCCCCTGATCTGTACCAAGCACACGCCTACCAGTCGTCCCTGTTCCTGCTCTCGGCGCGTACGGATGAGGCGCTGGACAGCGCAGGAACTGCTGTGCGGCTGGCGCCCGACTCGGCCCTCGCCCGGCAGACTCTGGCGACGGCGCAGTTTTACGCCGGCGACCTTGCCAGCGCGCGGGCCACTGCCGAAGCCGCCCTCGAGATCAACCCCGATTCGGCGGCCGCTCAACTCGTACTGGCTCAAACTGCGGCTGCGTCGGGCGACCTGGACACGGCGTATGCCGCAGCCCAGGCCGCAGTCGCCCTTGACCCGCAGTCTGCGCCGGCCTGGTCGACACTGGGGATGTTGAGTCTCGCGCAGAACGACCTGAAAGTCGCGAAGAAAGCGTATGCCCGCGCTGCTGAATTGTCCCCCACTCTTGCAGGCCCCCAGACAGGTCTCGGGATGGTCTACGCGCGCCAGGGCAAGCTCGCCCATGCCGTTTCGTTGCAGAAAGCGTCTATCGCTCTGGATCCGGGTTCGGCCAGCGCCCACAACAATCTGGGCGCAGTCTATCTGGCCACGGGCAATCTGGACGAGGCCGTGAGCGAGTTCCGACAGGCCTCCACGCTTCAGCCAGCCTGGGGCATGCCACGGGCCAACCTCGCCATTGCCTACCTGGACCTCAACCGGTTCGCCGAAGCCCTCCGCGAGGCCGAGGCCGCGGTGAAGCTCGGTGAACGGTCCGCGCGGGCATACACCACTCTGGCTCGCGTGTACCTCGAACAGGATCGCACAAACAAAGCGTGGGCGGCGCTGCGGAAGGCAGTTGAGCTGGATGGCGACTATGCCCTGGCCCACCTGCAGCTTGCCGAAGTCTACAACCGTCTCGGGCGCCCGCGAGACGCACTCAAGGAACAGCGCGAGGGGCTCCGCCTACAGCCGTCCGCGATCCTGGAAACCCGCGAGTACTCGCGCACCGAACTCAGGCTCGAAGCGGGAAGCTTCGCCGGGAACCTGAAGACCGATGGGCGGGGCGATGAGGGTCAGAATGCTTACTTCTTGAATGTCGCCCACGAGGACGATAGCTGGGACCGGCAGCGCTCCGATTGGAAACGCACTGACCTGCTGGGCATCGCGGGACGGCAGGATGCCCCCGAACGCACCCAGGCTCTGATCATCGCCGCGCAGAGCGAGGACCGTGATCGGCCGGGCGCGGAACTGCAGGGCGGCCTGCCCGAAGACGCGGACTTCACAAGTAAGTTCGACGCCTTCGCTGTCGACTATCTCGCCACCCAGCCCATCAGCGAATGCGCCCGGATGACGCTCAGGGTCGGGTATTCGGACGCGCAACTGGAAGACAACAACCCTGACAGCCTGCTCGGGGATCCGAAGTCCATCCGACGCCTGGACACCCGGTACACCGCACTCGCCGCCGAGGCGCGATTCGATGCCATGCCCTCCCGTCACACCCGCCTTGCCGCGGGGGCAACGGTAAGCGATGAACAACGCCGGCTGTCGGGTCTCATCACCTCGCGGACCAACGGCGCCCGGTCGTACAGGCCTTTCGCGAACCGGGAGAATACCGACGGGGGCACCGCTTACCTCGAGCACGAGTGGCTGTTCGACAACAACACCCGCCTCATGGTGGGTGGTCGGATGGTGGCGCGCGACGGGATGAACCCCGTTTGGCGGCCAAAGGCGCGGTTCGTGAAGCCGATAGGCTCCAGCGGCACGCTGGTGCTGCTCACGCGCCCGGTTTTCCGTGACGACATTTCCGCTCTGGCGCCGGTGGACCACTGGGCTCTGCGGGAGATGTCGCCGCTGGAGCTGGCAACCGGCGGGTTCAGCCAGAGCTACGAGCTTCAGTACCAGCTCACTCCCGCGGATGGGTCGCTATTTCGCGCGGGCATCTACTACCGAGACGCAGAGAGCTTCATCGTTGACCTTGCCGACCCAGCCTGGGCCGCAGGAGAGGCAAGCACGGTGCTGGCGTCCGGCACGACCCGTGGCGCCGAAATCGAGTGGGAGAAATGGGTCGGGCGCAACCTGAGCGCCGGCATCTGGGCGCGGTACACAGACAGCGAAATCGATGATGCAGACGACCTGGAGATCCCGTATCAGCCCGAGATCGCGGGCCTTGTGCGGCTGGATTACATCGACAAGAATGGCTACCGCATCGGGGCCAACTGGACGTACATCGGCAAGCGTTACGCCGATCTGGCAAACACCATGGAGTTGGGCTCCTACGACTTCGTGAACCTGCGCGTGGCCCGGCAGCTCAATCTGCACACGGACGTCTTCGTGC